>NZ_JAUBTK010000007.1:107286-142855 GCF_036702455.1 Microcoleus sp. D2_18a_D3 | reverse complement strand
AAAGTAGAGCAAGTGTTTACAGATAGTTATGGATGGCGAGACCGTAAGATACGTCTGGGGTCTGGAACAAAGAGAACTCCGTTTATTACTTTACGTTTGATTGATGTTCGTTCAGGAAAAGGCTGGCATTCGTATTTAACCAGTGTCTTAGAGCCAGAGATATTACCCCCTTATGTGGTTGCAGATTTATATCGACGACGTTGGCGAATTGAAGAGGCATTTAATCTAGTAAAAATGCTGTTAGATTTAAGCTATTTATGGACAGGTTCAACCAATGGGATTAAATAACCAATTTGGGCAACTTGGTTATTTTATGCGGTTTTAGTAGACTTAGGTGATGCAGTAGCGGATGAACTAGCTCTACCTTTTTATCGGATTTCTTTAGAAATGATTTATCGCGGTCTTTATCATTTTACGATGGCTCATCATAAAGGTAAAGCAACCGCTCCAGTTAAATATTTTGCTGACCCGGAAAATCGCGATTTAGGAATTATAAAACAGGAGCGAAAACCAAACGTTAAGTTAATCGTCGCCCCTTTTCCTGAAAAGCAACGAGATTCTGACCAATTCTTTTTCAAGAATTCTCCAAAAGCCTCTTGACAAAAAACTTACAGCCTTAACTTGTCACCAATGGTTTGCACCCGTTATTCGATCTTGGCCAAGAGTTGCAACAAAAAAACATTTACATTGCCGATTATACGGGTAGCGACCAACACTATCGCGCGCCTTCAAAAATTGGAGGCGGCAGCTATGAAAAAGGCAGAAAATTCTTGCCAAAACCGCGAGCTTTTTTCGCTTGGCGGTGGACGGGAATCCGCGATCGCGGTGAAATGACGCCTATTGCCATTCAACTAGATCCCAACCCAGATAGCCATATCTACACCCCATTCGATGAAATGACGCCTATTGCCATTCAACTAGATCCCAACCCAGATAGCCATATCTACACCCCATTCGATCCTCCTGTCGATTGGCTGTTTGCGAAACTCTGCGTACAAGTAGCAGATGCCAATCACCATGAAATGAGCTCGCATTTAGGTCGTACTCATTTGGTGATGGAACCAATCGCGATCGTCACCGCCCGACAGTTGGCTAAAAATCACCCCCTTAGCCTGCTGCTGAAACCGCACTTTCGGTTTATGTTGACTAACAACGAGCTGGCGCGTTCTTATTTGATCGCTCCGGGCGGGCCCGTCGATGACTTGCTAAGCGGTACCTTGCCAGAGACAATGGAAATAGCTAGAGAGGCTTGCAGTAACTGGAGTCTGGATCAATTTGCCTTCCCAACCGAACTGAAAAATCGGGGCATGGACGATCCAAATCAACTGCCTCACTATCCTTACCGAGATGATGGATTGCTGCTGTGGAATGCGATCGAAACCTTTGTATCGGGCTATCTCAAATTCTTTTACCCGACGAAAGAGGCGATCGCCCAAGATGTGGAACTGCAAACCTGGGCCAAAGAATTAGCGTCTGATAACGGCGGTAAAGTCAAAGGAATGCCAAGCAAAATCGACACAGTTGAACAATTAATTGCAATTGTCACAACTGTAATTTTTACCTGTGGCCCACAACATTCAGCAGTCAATTTTCCCCAGTATGACTACATGAGTTTTGCGGCCAATATGCCCTTGGCAGCCTACCGGGACATTCCTCGAATTACCGCCTCGGGTAATCTAGAAGTGATTACGGAAAAGGACATTTTACGGTTGCTTCCTCCGTACAAACGAGCGGCTGACCAACTGCAAATTCTGTTTATTTTGTCAGCTTATCGATATGACCGTTTGGGTTATTACGATAAATCTTTCCGAGAACTCTACCGGATGAGCTTCGACGAAGTTTTTGCGGGAACGCCGATCCAACTTTTAGCCAGACAGTTCCAGCAAAATTTGAATATGGCCGAACAGAAGATTGATGCCAACAATCAAAAACGAGTCATTCCTTATTTGGCTCTCAAGCCTTCGTTGGTGCTCAATAGTATCAGTATGTAGAATTAAAAATTCAGCACGATATCTCAAAGTAAGGTGTGCACTGCACACCTTACTCTGTATTGGTCGTTAGCGTTGGTTTCTAGTTTTAGTCTGGGGGGAAATTGTGATAGTAACGGGTGTATTTAGCTATGACAAAGGCGTTACAGCAGAATTATCAAGAGGGCAATTTACCGAATTTTCCCCTAAATAATCAGTTAAGGTAACTTCATCTTTGTAATGCCTAGGAGTTTCTATTAACAATTGCCAAGCTTCACCAGCATCAAGTAAATTCATCCGCCCAGGATAGTGAGTTTGGATCAACTCTTGAACCACAGGGTAATAGTCTGAGTTAAGACTAGGGAAAATATGATGCTCCGTGTGATAGGAAAAATTGAAATGCAACACATCAACTATTTTAGGAACCCGTATTGAAAGACTATTAATCAGCGGGTCATTAACACTTGTCATCCGGCAAATCAGATGATTTGTGTAGATATAAAACATGATTCCTGAATGTCCAATGGCTAGCGGGAGAAAATAGCCAAAAGCGAGTTTTAGGGGATGAAAGCCTAAATAGAATAAAATGCTAAAATGTAAGCATAAAATTCCCATAAACTCAAGGGCAATTGTCCACCTATCCCGAACACTGACTGTAAAAGCAGCCGGCACATAATCAACCGACTTATTATTAAAGAACAGAATTGAAGAGAGGTTGGAAAAATTATGAAATAACCACGAGCCTGCCATCCCTACTATGAAGAACCAAAATGGATTGAAGTCAAGAGATGGTACAAAGAAATTTTGAATCCATTTTCCCCAAGTATTTGGCTGTTGGTAAAGGTAATTGCGATCGGGATCTCCTAAAGAATTTGTTTTACTGTGATGTACAAGGTTATGAATAGACTTCCACTGAGTCGGGGGCATAAACAACATTGCGAACCCTAGAAAACTAATGATATCAGTCATGCGAGACTTTTTGTGCACACTACCGTGCATGAAATCATGGGAGATAAATGATAAAGCTATTACACTATTCCCCATAATCAAAGCTAAAGGTAAATAAAGCCATAAGAGATAGACAGGCCACTGATCGAGACGAGAGGCAATTCCCCAACCCAGTAGCAAAATGCCCATATTAATGAACAGTATAACCAATTTACTACCATCGGGTGTAAAGGCTTCTGATGGCAGAAGTGGGCGCAATTTCTTAGCGTATACTGAGTGGGTAATTAGCGTTTCTTCGCCTAAAGTCTGCGTTGCCGTCTTGTCTACAGTATTGAGTGATTTTTCGGATTTCATGTGATCGCTAAGACTATTTTCATGTGACTTAATAAGTTTCTAAATTTAATTAGATCCCGTACCCGATTTTAGATTGAACACACACATAAATCCGGCGGCTTATTGTTAGGATGCGGAGATTTTATCTGTCTCCACTGCGGCTATCCGGGAGCTGGCGATCAAATTGCTTTATATCAAGGCTGCCTGATTGTTCTACCCAGATATTATTGTATCCTATAAAAAGATTTTTGGAACAACTATTAAAGGCTTACGCATCGATAATAGTCTCCCACTTTTCAGTTTGGTTTAATCCCAATAACCAATCCTAAATAACCTATAAGATTAAAAAAGTCCGTTTCCCTGAACTATTTCTTTAATTGTCGTCAGGGTATCTAACCCGATCAATCCCCGGCGATAACCTTTTTGGTTGGACATTCCCAAAAATATCGCATCTCCCCGATTTTGATAACGCCAAAACCGAGGTGAGGCATTAATAAAAGTTGAGGCGCTGTTAACATCCAGAGCAAATTGGCGACTTTCTAAGTAAGATTCAGTGGCAATGCAGTCAGCGTGACCACTGCTGTAGCGGTTGATCCAGCCGATCGCAATCTCTAAACTATCGACAACTTTAAACGCTATGGTTTTGTTTAAATAAGGTTGAGTCCACTCGTATGGTTCCGCCAGCTTCAACTCTGGGAAATCTGCGACAAGATCCGCATCGGCGCTAATTTGAAAGCCTTTTTCTTTTAAACTGTTCCACAGCCTGACTAAGGAAGAAGGCTTTTGGTTGCGATCGATCAGCACTTTCTCGATCGCATTAACAGGATCGGGCACGCTTTGATGGCTGTCCAAAATCATCCACCTTGCCATCTCCAAACTGCCAGTCGGCGACCAATAAAGGTAACAATTTCCCATTGCCGACCTCAAAACTGGTGCTGTACACAACCTTACAACCTGCTGCACCAAACTCGGCCTGCCGTAGGGAATAATTAAATTGAGATATTGGTCTTGAGTGACCAATTCTCTGATCGAAGCGCCCCGATCCGGCGGCAATACCTGCAAACATCCCGAGGGCAAACCGACCTCATCGATCGCCGAAATCAAAGCTTCTCCAATTACAGTATTAGTTTGCCAGCTTTCGCTGCCGCCTTTAAGAATCAAACTGTTAGCGCTTTTGAGAGACAAACCCGCGGCGATCGCCCCCAACTCGGGAAACGCCTCGTAAATTAGAGCGATCGCCCCCAGTGGTAGCGACTGACAGTACACCTGACAGCGATCGACCTGATAAGAAGCATTGATCACCCTACCGATCGGATCTGGCATTTCCCCCAACCGTTGCAGAATTTGCACAGTTGTCTTGATCCGTTCCGGCGTCAGCTTCAACCACTCCACAATCAACTCGGGAATCGCCATGTCCCGACTCGCTTCTAGATCCAGAGTATTTGCTTCTAAAATGTCATTTTGCCGCCGTTTCAGCGAGCCCGCCATCGCCTGCAAAGCTGCAGCGCGATCGGCACTCTTTGTCGCCGCCAACTCCAAAGAAGCTTGATAAGCGCGACGCGCGACATTTGCGGCATCTGATGAATGGGTAAAATCCTCTATTATCATCTAGCTAACGCCTATAAGCCAGCCATACCATCAGCGCCGGCAACATTGCTAGCAGCACGGCGACCATTGCCCACAGAATGATATTCGGGCCCGGCGAGTGTAGCGCCAAGGGCAACCAAATAACTAGCGGCACCAATATCATACCCAAAGCCAGTGGCAAGTAATGGGCCTTCAAACCCGGATGCGCTCTGTTCCACTGGTGGCCCGTCCACCGCCAAGCCTGCTTGTAAGGATAGTTCGTTGATAGTTGCTCGATCACGTCTCCACTTTCGTCCAATACAAATATTTGTTGACAGCGGTTGCAGCCAAAGGCTTCTGTCAACGTTATGGGAACTAGACGACCCCGCCGTCGGCAAGGACAGGGGTACTCATCGTTTAAGTCAATCTTTGGAGCTTTTTGAGATGGCACTAGCGATCGGATAAAAAAAGCGTTTTTGCAAAAATAATCGTTAACATATCCACTTAGTCAAACTTGTCAATTCCGCCCTAGCGAGGCTTTCAACTGCCTCTTCCGAGATCTCGCCCGATCGGCAATTTTGACTTGCAAGTTCTGCATTCAATCTTACCACTAACTTAGGTATTTTCAACCATCATTAGGAGTATACCGAAAACTTTCTTGATCTACTTTCCGGTTTTCTTGATTTTGTTTATCTTCTAAAGCGGGTGACGCGATTCGAACGCGCGACATTCACCTTGGCAAGGTGACGCTCTACCACTGAGCTACACCCGCATTTCCTGCGGTATTAACAATATTGTCTCAATTCTCTAAATTTGTCAAGTCTTTTTAGTAAGTTTTTTTCACAAACCCAGTAAACCCCCCCCAAACCCACTCCCCACCTGCAATTTCAGCAGCCATATCATTAACCAAATCAGTAATTGCCGTGAAAATTGACCGCCATCGGCCCACGGCAAAGCTACAATCAAGCTGGAATTGTGGGAGAACACTGTCATGTCAGATTTAAATCGCGGAATAATGAAGTTCAAGGGAGCTGACAGTCCTATAGCGATCGCCATTTCGGCGATTGTCATTGCCGGCGGAATCGGCTTCTTGATCTGGTGGGCGCTGCAATCAGCCTACACCTTCAGCTAACAGACGACTCAAACGTAAAACTTATCAGGCCTTGCTCAGAAGGCAGAATTTAAGAAAAATTCTGTCTTTTGCATTTTTTTGCCCTTAGTCTTGAATTTATTGCCCAGGAATGCCGATCGATTGCTGACGATCGAATCATTGCCATAAATCACCCGATCGGGCGAGTCGCTAGCATGATCCAAGATGACCAAGAATTTCAAAGGTAGTACCCGCCACGTGATTTATCCGTGGAATCAATCCAAAATCTAAAATCTAAAATCCTCAAGCCCCCGCATTTATCCGTGGGGTCGCCTCTAAAATCTAAAATCTAAAATCTAAAATCGATTGACTTCCCGATCGACTACTTTTGTAGTACACTTGTAAACACGGCGCGCCGAGAGCGCAGTTTTAAATGCAAGTGTTTGCAAGGGTTGTATCTCAACAAGAATTTATGGCAAGCTTTCAGGACATCTTCAAATACTACAGCCGCTACTGGAAAATATCACTTTACAGCATAGGCGCATCGAGTGTTTTGGCACTAGCCGATTTGCTTGTTCCTTACGCGATCGGTCAAATATTAAACGTATTGTCGGGTCAAGCTACAGATACAGTAACGCAAAAACTCATAACAGCGATCGCCTCTGTTACCCAGCAGTCACCCAACAAAATATTATCGCTATCCATCTTGCTGGGCATAATTTTTCTGGTAACAGTCGCCAAAGCACCGATACAGCCGTGGGTGGGAAATTGGTTCCACTGGGCGATACCATTGAGGGCAAGGCGCGATCGAATGAGAAGTGCGATCGGCAAAATCCTCACCTTACCCCTAGAATTCTACGACGAAAACAACGCCGGACGGATTGCCAGCCGCATCGCCAAAGGCATCGCCAACCATACTTGGACTTACCCAGAAATTGCCGGCGACTTCATCCCCGAAGTCGTCCGCTTAATCGGCATTTTTGCCGTTATCTGCTTAATAGAGTGGCGGATTGGCTTATTAATTTTGGTTTCATTCCTATTTATCCTCAGTTTCACCCTCAAAGGCCTGCAACAGGTGACTACGCGGGAAGAAATTCTGGATGAATACATCGAAGATACAGAAAGCCGCAACTCGGAAATTATCACCAACATCAAAACAGTCAAAGCTTTTGCGACAGAAAGCGATGAACTCAAAAGGCAAACCACCAGACTCGATCGCGAATTAAAAGTCGTGATCCACCGCATTCACAAAGGATACGTCACCTTGGGGACATATCAGCAGACGATCGTCCAGTTGTGTTTGTTTTCAGTTCTTGGTTTTAGCCTAGCAGCCACGGTTGCAGGCAAAATTTCCCTCGGATATTTTGTTACCGTCTACACCCTGGCAAGCATGGCATATTCCCAACTGCGTCCGATTAGCATTATCGCCGAATCATTGGCGCGGCGTTATTCTTCAATGATCCGGTTCCACGAGTTTATGCAAACGCCCGACGGTGTTGATGCGGTTAATTTAGCAGAAAATGCTCGATCGGCACAGCCATCTTATAAATTTACCGGCAAAGTTGAGTTCAGCGGTTTGACATTCGGGTACGACAGTCAAAAACCCGTTTTGCAGGATGTGAATTTATTGATACATCCCCGTCAGACTGTAGCATTAGTCGGGCGATCTGGTTCCGGGAAATCGACTTTAGTTAAACTTCTGTTTCGCTACTTTGAACCAAACTCCGGCCGCATTCTGATCGACGGCGAAGACATTTGCAGCTTAGACGTGACTCGCTACCGCCAGCGTTTAGCGATTGTCCACCAAGAAGTAGACGTTTTTAACGGTACTTTGCTGGAAAATTTGACTTACGGAAACAGAAATGCAACTTTCGAGCAAGTTGAGGATGCTTGTCGCATCGCCAAAGTAGACGATTTTGTGCGACTGTTGCCCCAAGGTTACTATACCGTGGTCGGCGAGCGAGGAATGCGGTTGTCCGGCGGTCAGCGGCAGCGATTGGGGATTGCGAGGGCGCTGTTGGTGGAGCCGGATGTGTTAATTTTTGATGAGGCTACTTCTAGTTTGGACTATGAGTCGGAGCGATCGATCCAGATAGCCATGCGAAATATCCTCGGTACGCGCACCACCATAATTATTGCCCACAGACTGAGTACAATTCGCGAAGCCGATGCGATCGTCGTACTCGACGGCGGTAGAATCGTCGAAATTGGCAGCCACGAAGAACTCTTAAGCCAACAAGGCATTTACCGCCGCCTCCACTCCCTGCAAGAAACCGGGGAATTAGTGAATTAGGGATTTGGGCTAAGTCTAGACTTAGGGTGCTCCGGGCGGGCACCCAGCCTAGACGTAGCAATGCACACCTGAAACAGTGTTCAATTTTCCCCTTTACCCCTAACTCACTTATGTGTTCTCCCCTTAATGATTAGAGTTTTAAATATAATGTTGCAAATAAAGATTCTGGTGCTAGGATGTATAACTGTGATGGAAATGGGTCGATGCCCGAGCGGTTAATGGGGGCGGACTGTAAATCCGCTGGCTACGCCTACGCTAGTTCAAATCTAGCTCGGCCCACCTCAATTAAATAAAAAGTTAAAATTTAAGAATTAAAAATTAATTTTTTAATTGGAGGTTCTTAATTTTTTATGCCCGTGTAACTCAGTGGTAGAGTACCTCCTTGGTAAGGAGGAAGTCACGAGTTCAAATCTCGTCACGGGCTTGCTATTCTCTCCTATATCCATCAAGGGCTTCACGTTCATCGCACAGCAAGAAGGTTAGTTTTCCACTCAACTTTCGCGCCAATGGTTTTCTAGTATGTCCAAAACGACTTCCATATCTGCCAAGTTGGCCCCGGACTTTTTGCGTCTGGTCTTCAACTGGTTGATCAAGTCGGCTGGCTCTGGAAATTCTGCGACTCCCCACAAGAAAACTTATTCTTTGTGGAACAGGCATCTTGCCTGTTCTTGAGAATGGTGTAACATCTCAGTTCCAACCGACTTTAGCTATGAGACTGGGGTTTTCCCCCCCGGCGGACACTGCCACCAACTCATCACCGAAAAACGAGCGAGAAGCCCCTGGCTTTAGACATGGGGAGGAAAGCGGCAGCGACTTCAGTCGCCTAACATCTTTGTGTTCAACTAATTCCTTCATAGCAGAAGATAGACAGAATTATATTGTTTATTCTTGAAAGAAAGAAATCCTACTATGCTAATATACTGTAACAAAGAGAAAAGAGAATATGTTTGGATGTCAACAGAATTTAATCAGCCCAACTAAAGACTTAAAAGCAATTCTAGAATTCCTGTGCAGCGAGTCATCGAAGTTGACGAACTGCGGAATATATTATGCTCGTCAAATGTACTTTAAAACAGGCAAAATACCGAGTAGGGCCCAGTTGCACAAAGTGCTGGGCACAGAAAATCATAACTTGCATTACAAAGCATTTTATTCCGATACCGCGCAACAGATTCTAACTACTGTCGCTGAGTCTTTCAAATCCTACATTGGACTACTGAAAGGAATTGGTAAAGGCACTGTAACCCAAAGACCTAGATTGCCAAATTATCGACAAGGCGGTCTAGCTTTAGTGACTTATACAGGTCGCTCTGTCCGGCTCAAGGATGGATTGCTGAGATTTCCATTGGGCAGCAAAGTTAAAACTTGGTTCGGATTGGATGCTTTCTATCTCCCTATGCCTACCAACCTAGATTACAAAGCAATCAGAGAATATAGGATTCTACCCCGAAACGGTTCCTTCTATTTAGAGTTGATTTACAAATCGAACGATGTCCAAGTAGAGGTAAATCAATCCAATGTCTTGATGATAGACCACGGGATGAACAATTGGTTGACTTGTATCAGCAATGTGGGGACTAGCTTAATAATTGACGGACGACATCTGAAGTCCATCAATCAAGGATATAACAAGCGTGTTGCGTTTTTAATGGAAGGGAAAACTAATGGTTACTGGTCAAAGCGATTGGAGCGTTTAACTGAGAATCGCAATCGCACCATGCGAGATGCTATCAACACTTCTGCTCGAAAAGTAATAAATCATTGCTTGCTCAATAAAATTGGTACTGTAGTATTTGGCTGGAATGCTGGAATGAAAAATGGTATTGATTTAGGGAATAAAACTAATCAAAATTTTGTTCAAATTCCAACAGGCAGGCTAAAATCCCGTATTGCTCAGTTATGCGAACAGTATGGGATTCGGTTTGTGGAAACCGAAGAATCGTATACGTCGAAGGCTTCCTTTATCGCTCTTGATTTGCTACCTAAATTCTGCGAAAAACCAGAAGGGTGGCAACCTTGCGGTCAAAGAGTTAAGCGCGGATTGTATCGCACTCTTGAAGGTTTGTTAATTAACGCAGATTGCAATGGGGCAGCCAACATCGGTAGAAAAGTAGCGGCGACTTTGGGGATTTGTCTCAAAGAAGTCAGTAGAGGCGCATTGATAACGCCTTTGAAAGTCCCTTTGTGGTCTTAGTCAAGAATCCCCCTGATTCATCAGTGGGGAGTATCAAAATATTGTACCCGTATCGAAATCCCCGATTTCTTCAAGAAATTGGGAATCTAATCATCCTCATCCAATCCCAGTGGCACAAAATATTGACTGTAAACCACACTATTCGGCTCCCAAAGCGGCCGCCAATAAACATTTTGGATCACCGCTTTCTCCCCATCACCATCAGCAGGCCACTGAAAACTGACGATCGCAATATTGCTATATCCCACAATCTCATCACCCTCTTGCAGCCAGCGATTGCGCCACAACAGCGATATAAAATTCCACAACCTATGCAGCAGTGACAATTGTTTATTTTTATGCGATCTATCTGACGCAGTTCCCTTTTCTAGCTGCAAAAATACCCGCGCCCTTTGCCGTTTAACCCAGTCAATCCGATAGCCCCAATCAGGCAGAGATTGTCTATTTCTGAGACCAGCCGCCACAGCCTTCTTTCTGCTCATCCTCGAAATCTTCATTAATTCCAGCGGCTCATTCCATCCCAAACATTCGTGCGATCGCTCAGGAAGCAGCGACTTAATCTTAGTATGAATTAAATGCGTTTTCCACTCCTCATTGATAAAAGCACTAGCAGTCAACTGCGCCAGCACAGAATATTGACAATTTGACCGATAATTCTCCCTCGTCAAAGGCTCAATATTCGGCCGAGAATCGCCAAAATGACAATCAGACCAATAACTCAGTCGCACAGCAGCAGCATAGTGAATATCCCCGCTCAACACAATCACCCGATCGCGCTGTTTAAAAAATTCCACCAACAGCTTCACAAAAGCTAACTCATGAAAATTCCAAGCATCCCCCGCATCACTACTAAAAACCTTCCCCTGTGCCACATCCCACTTTTGCACCGCATCAATAATCCACAAACCCACCAAATTTGTCGGGACAACCACCAGCGTCGCCTCAATTTCAAACTCCCCAGTTTTATTCAGCAAATCCGTCTCCTTCAAAGGCTGCTGAATTTGCTCCTCAAAACCTTTATGAGTCAAAAGCATCGGCGGATCGATCGCGCTTTCCACCGGATACCCCCGCCAGTTCCGCGTATCCAGCACAATCACCTCGTGCTTAAAACTTCTCACAGTAAAATGCCAATTCAAAACCTCACTTACACCCTCACCATCCCGATCCAAAATAAAAACATCTTCATCTAATTTCAACTTAGGCAAATGAGTTTTTGGGTCGAGTCCGGGAATTCCCAAATACGAACCCGCCTCCTCCCAAGCAGAAACATCAGTTCCCCCCGAATCCGACCATTTTTCAGCAGCCTTGAATAATTTATCTCCCGGTTTTTCGCGATCGAACTGTGCGGGCGTATTTCCCCAAGCCTGAAACACAGCGTAAGCCAGCAAAGCATTCTGCACCACCCGCCGGCCCAGCGGCTTTCCCAGCACCCGGTAACACCACTCTCGATTCAAATAAAAATCGTCGCTAACATCATGGTCATCGCAAATCATATAAGTAGGAATATTCGCTAGCGCCCTCCTCACTCTCCACAAATTGCGAGCAAAACCGTCAAGTTCAACAACTTCTCTATCCCAGACTTTTGCCTGCTTAGAATTTGGACAAATATCCTTACCCTTCGGAAAACTCGTGCACCAGAGTACCGGCGACCAAACTAACAAATACATCGCGCAATATTCCCCCAAACTGAACAAGTGACTTTTAGACTTGTCCGATTGATTCACCAACATCGCCGTAAAGCCGCCAAAATCTCTGGCAATATCGCTGCGAGTCCCCGGCTGTAACTCAATTGGTTTTTTGTACTCATACTCAGCATCAGACGGTTTCTGAATTGGCGACTCTCTAAAAATTTCCCTCTCTGGGCCAACTGCATTTTCGTTTTCCGAATTTTTAGGTATACTGATACACAAATTCTTTTTTATTTGGGCATCATCCATCAGGGGTAGACTTTCTTCCCAGCCCAACAGTGTATCGCCAGCGTCAGTCAAAGCCCACAGCATGGCATCGGCAACGTCGTCGCCGTAAATTTGGTCGCCCGTTAAAAACAGTTGGTGGGGCCTGCTATTTGCCGTTCCTGCAAACTGTTCGATCGAATTATCCAAGATTGGCAGCGCATCTCTGCCGTCTCCGTGGGGCTTGCGACAAGAACCGTGAACGATACGCAAATAGTTTAAATCCTGCGGCGGCAGGGCAAAAGTGGGCAACTGGTGAGCGAAATAACTGATCGTCTCCAATCCCAAAGCCGATAAATCAGGGGCGGCAGGCCACAGGCAAGAAATGAGATTTTCTTCCTCATTTTCTGGGACTGCGCCCCCGACGTTCGACTCGCTACTCCCAGCAAACTTGATGTCATAAGCATAAACTTGCCCTGATGTCAAGAGATTGCTATTAATTGGTTTAGCAGTCACCGCGACTACGTGCAGGTATTTGCCGAGCTGCACGGTAGAGTTCGCACCTTGCAGCAAGGGCCGATCGACAATTTCGCCGGTTCCGCCCTCTGTCGAATAAACCTTGAGTTCGACTTGGCGGGGTGCTTTCAGAGCCAGCCAAACTGTCACGGCCCGACTTTCAGTCCGGCGCAAAATCGGGCCCGCAAGGATAAGCGGCAAGTGATGAATTCGATGACTTAAGGGAGTCCACGACATAGGATTTAAAAAATAAAAATTAAATAAGAGTGTTCTAGCAATCAGATTTTAGGCGATCGAGCATCTGTGACCCGGTTAATTAATGCTAAGTCTGCCAACCCAAGTCTCCAAAATTGTAACAATTCATTAACTAAAATTAATAATCATGCTACAAGAAGAACAATTACAACATTTCGTCAATTCAGCCCCGCAGTTGTCGGTAATTAAATCATCAGAACCCGCTGGACGACATAACAGCCGGCCGCTCTACTCGTCACCTTTAGATCGGGCGATCGACCGCCACCCCCTCACCGTGGCTCCAGAAACTCCGATCGCCCAGGTGTTGGCTCTCATGAACCCGATGCGCGTCTCCTGTCACCTTTGTGGCGAAAAACAAAACGCTGTTGCTAGCGCAGCCAAGCGCAGTTGCGTCTTAATCGTCGAAGATAATCGGCCCATCGGCATTTTTACAGAACGGGATATCGTCAAGCTAACTACCGTGGCAGCTTGTACAGTCGGACTGACAATTGCTGATGTAATGACTCGATCGCCCATTACCCTCAAACAATCCGAGTCTCAAGATATTTTCACAGCTATGTTCATGTTGCGCCAGCACCAGATCCGGCATTTGCCCGTAGTGGACGAGGACTCGCGACTTCTGGGCATCATCACCCGCGAAGCCATTCACGAAGCCCTGCAACCGATTAACTTGCTAACCAATTTGCGCTGTGCAGCCGATGTCATGACGCACCAAGTGATTTCTGCCCCAACAACTGCCTCAGCCCTCGATTTAGCCCAGCTCATGGTCAAGCATCGAGTTAGTTCCGTCGTCATTGTCAAAGAGCAAACTCAGCATCCCGATCGGGCGATCGCACCAACACAAAATTACCAAATTCCGATCGGCATTGTCACCGAGCGCGACATCGTGCAGTTTCACGCCCTCGAATTAAACCTCTCGGAAATCCCAGCCGCAAGGGCCATGAGTGCGCCTTTATTTTGCATATCTCCGGCCGATTCCCTCTGGAGTGTCCACCAGTCCATGCAGCGCCACTGCGTCCGCCGTTTGGTAGTAGTTGGCAGCCAGGGAGAACTTTTGGGCGTTGTCTCTCAGACAAGTTTGCCGCAAGTTTTTAACCAATCTGAAATGTATGGGACGATCGAGCTGTTGCAACAAGCAGTGGACGATCGAGCTACCCAATTGCAGAAAGCCAACGAACTTTTGCAGCAAGAAATTTTAGAGCGGCAGCGGGCCCAAGAAGCCCTGCGCCAAGCTCACGACGACTTAAAAAAACAAGTTGAAGAACGCACCGCTCAACTTTTAGAATCAAATGAATTGTTGAGACGGGATATTCTCAAGCGCCAGCGAGTCGAAGAAGTGCTGCGGCGAAAGCAAACTTGCTTGAAAAATCAAGCGCAGCAATTAGAGCAAACTGTGCGAAAGTTGCAGCAAACTCAAACTCAATTAGTGCAAACAGAAAAAATGTCTTCTTTGGGACAAATGATTGCCGGTATCGCTCACGAAATTAACAATCCTGTTAATTTTATCTACGGCAACCTTTCCCACGCCAGCCACTACATCAAAGAATTGATCCAACTGTTGGAACTTTACCAGCAACACTATCCTGAACCAGTCTCGGAAATTCGGGAAGCAGCAGCAGAGATGGAAGTCGATTTTTTGGTAGAAGACTTATCTAAGCTAGTGTCTTCTATGCAAGTAGGAACCGAGCGCATCCGCCAAATAGTTGTGTCGATGCGTAATTTTTCGCGATCGGATCAATCTAACATCAAGCTCGTTGACATTCACGAGGGACTCGAAACCACTTTGTTGATTTTGCAGCACCGGCTCAAACCCCACGGCGGACATCCACCTATCCAGATTATTAAAGAATACGGGAATTTGCCCCAAATCGAGTGCTGTGCCGGTCAGATCAATCAGGTGTTCATGAATATTATCGGCAATGCTATTGATGCTTTGGATGAAGAAATCCAGAAAGGGGAATGGGCCAAGAGATGTGGGAAAAATTCACCCCTGTCAAATCCTAGTTCTCCATTGACTTTTCCCACTATTACAATTCGCACTGAAGTTGTTGGCGACGATTTTGTGGCGATCCGCATTTCCGACAACGGGCGGGGCATAACCGAGGAGATTCGCCGCCAATTATTTGACCCGTTTTTTACTACCAAGCCAGTCGGCAAGGGCACGGGGTTGGGACTGTCGATTTCTTACCATTTAGTTGTCGAACAGCACGGGGGGCGGCTAGACTGCGTTTCGGAACCTGGAGGGGGCACTGAATTTGCGATCGAGATTCCGATCGTCAGTTGTCATTAGTCAGCAGCCATACGATTTTAGATTTGAGATTTTAGATTGTCGATTGAAGAATTGGAAATGACTGAGGAAGCTCGTGGTTTGGATCGCGGGCCTACAGTTGCATTCTTTTTTTTAACTCGTATCAGTAGTCATTGGGAAAAAATAATATTCTCCCAATCTCCAACTCTCCAACTCTCCCGCTCCCCCAATCTCCCCCTCACCCGCCAATTCCTAAAAATTCACAATTTTTTACACAACACTCAAAACCCCAGCAAAATCACCCGCCACAGCCGAAAGCTAACATCACTTTGCCCTCCCCTGACCCAAATGGGCCCAACTCACTATCTCCTTTGCCTCATCCACTAGCGCCTTTGTGCCCGTTCAAGTTAGCCGCACAAGCCATCAACTGCCTGCATCCTAGCCCCAAAGCCAAAAGCCCAGATTGTTTGACAAGTTAATTTTTGTTTTATTTTTGTACCTCTTTATATTAAAAAAGTATCCTAAAATTAATTGAGAATCTAAAAAAAATCTAAAAATAGATTTTTAAATCCAAAAACCCGTTAAGATTCCCAAAGATGCAAAATAAACAAATTTACTAGCATTTTCATTTAGACGCCCCCTTTCTTTTCATCGCAAGTTAGCTAATAATGCTTTCAACGAGGTGACTAAGGGCCGAGTCCAAAATTGGCCTAACCCAAAGACGGATACAAGCCCCAAACAAAAGTCGTCGAGATCGAAAATTTTAGTTAGAGAGAAGCCCCAGATTCATCTGTGGAGTCCATTCTTTAATCTCAAATCTGAAATCTCAAATCGACTGACAGTAAGGGAATTGCAATTGGGCTATTGCAATTGGGCTATTGCAATTGGGCGATCGAAAAAAAGCATGAAACCCCAGCCCTCATCGTTTTGATAGAAACCTATAGGAGAACCAAGAGTGAAACTAGCAGTTTACGGAAAAGGTGGAATTGGTAAATCGACAACAAGCTGCAACATCTCCGTTGCCCTAGCCAAGCGCGGCAAAAAAGTTTTGCAAATCGGTTGCGATCCAAAGCACGACAGCACATTTACCCTCACTGGCTTCTTGATCCCCACAATTATTGACACCCTTCAGCAAAAGGACTATCACTACGAAGACGTTTGGCCAGAAGATGTCATCTACAAGGGCTACGGCGGCGTTGACTGCGTAGAAGCAGGCGGCCCTCCGGCAGGAGCTGGCTGCGGCGGCTATGTAGTCGGCGAAACCGTCAAACTGCTCAAAGAACTCAATGCCTTCGACGAATACGACATCATCCTGTTCGACGTGCTCGGTGACGTAGTGTGCGGCGGTTTTGCAGCCCCCTTGAACTACGCCGACTACTGCATGATTGTTACCGACAACGGGTTCGACGCTTTATTTGCAGCCAACCGCATCGCCGCCTCAGTCCGCGAAAAAGCCCGCACTCACCCGTTGCGGCTCGCCGGTTTAATTGGCAACCGCACCTCAAAGCGCGACTTGATCGACAAGTACATTGACTCTGTACCCATGCCGGTGCTGGAAGTGCTGCCCCTGATTGAAGACATTCGCGTTTCTCGCGTCAAAGGCAAAACATTGTTTGAGATGGCCGAAAGCGATCCTTCCCTCAACTACGTCTGCGATTACTACCTCAACATCGCTGACCAGATTTTGGCAATGCCCGAAGGAGTAGTGCCCAACGACACGCCCGATCGCGAATTATTCGCCTTACTTTCAGATTTTTATCTAAATCCAGTGCAACCGGTGGTCAAGAAGGAGGAAGATGAGCTAGACCTGATGATGGTTTAATAGGTCTAGCGATCAGGATGAGGATAAAGAGGTTATGGCTTTTTTTGATACTTTTTCAGTTGCTCTCAAACAGAAGTGGTTGGACTACTACCAGGTAAATCGGGCTTGGCTGCTCCTGCACATGACGGCTGACAACACGGTCGCCACACCCGACGGCGGGAAAAGGCCTGTTTCTTACCTCATCCTGGGAATTGCGGCTGCCCTGGAGCCGGAACTCCAGCAATTAATGCTGCCCTTCTCAAAACTCAAGCCGGATGCAGACAGCCTGATCGAAGTGTTGGGGCTAAATTTTGACCCGGATCTCGCGCTGGGTATGCCCTCAAATATCGTGCCGCAGACGATCGGCACATCTCCAACACCCGCAGCCGCTCAAACTGCCACTACTGCACCCGCAGCCGCTCAAACTGCCACTGCTGCACCCGCAGCCGCTCAAAAGGCAACTGCTGCACCCGCAGCCGCTCAAACTGCCACTGCTGCACCCGCAGCCGCTCAAACTGCCACTGCTGCACCCGCTGATGCCAAATCTAATAAATTGGGCGGTGCGGGCTTAGCAGCAGCCGGAGTAGTCGCCGGAGTCGCCGGAGCCGCCGGTCTGGCTGCTGCTGCGTCAGCACTGAGCTCCGATGACGAATCCTTCGATGAGTTTGAGGAAGAAGCAGTCTCTGATTTCGACCTGGGCGATGACGAGGAAGATGCCGTATCTGACTTTGACCTAGGCGATGACGAGGAAGAAGCAGTCTCCGACTTCGACATGGACGACGATGAGGAAGAAGCAGTCTCCGACTTCGACATGGACGACGATGAGGAAGAAGCGGTCTCCGACTTCGACATGGACGATGACGAGGCAGAAGCCTCGGCTTTGGACGGTCTCGGTCTCGAAGACGATGAGGAAGACGCCGTATCTGACTTTGATATGGGCGACGATGAGGAAGACGCCGTATCGGATTTTGATATGGACGATGACGAGGAAGATGAAGCCTTGGCTTTGGGCGGTCTCGGCCTCGGCGATGATGACGAGGAAGATGAAGCCTTGGCTTTGGGCGGTCTCGGCCTCGGCGATGATGACGAGGAAGATGAAGCCTCGGCTTTGGGCGGTCTCGACCTCGGCGATGACGAGGAAGAAGAAGCCTCACAATTTGGGACTTTGACCTCTGGAGATCTCGAATCGGGGATTTCCGATCCGTTTGGGGAAGAAGATGAAGAGTTTGTCGCCGAAGAAATACCCGATCCTTTTGGGACAGCGACCTCAGATGACCTAGACATGGATCTGGGCGACTTGGACGATGACGGTATTGACGATTTCTCTGTATCTGATGACGATGACCTCGATGATCTCGGACTCGACGATCTGGGGGAAGCAACTACCGGAGATCCAGATGAAGATGATTTAGATGCTCTAGATCTCGGTGATTTGGATTCCGACGATGAAGATGAAGAAATTTCCGGCTTTTTATCTGATTTTAAGTGAGGTTGTTGCGATCGCCCGCATCTCTTCTAGTCTGGAAGTTTTCCGCTCTATTTGTGAGTTGTGAGTTGCGAGTTGTTAATTTCTAATTAGCTCAAACTCACAACTGCCAAAAGGCTTTTTGCCTTAGCGAGTTGAAGAACACTAAATCCCTGCTGTGAGGGATTATATGCCCTCGCGCAGAATTTTTTAGCTCAAATTTTGGATGCTGCGGCTGCGGAAATAGTGAGTGGGCTGCATCTATTTTTCACAGGAATTAGCCCCAAAATAGGTATTTCTATTTATTGTTCGCTGTGCGTCGCGATCGCGCAAAACAGGTGTTTTATCGCCACTGCGCCTGTCCGTGATCGAGAGGAAAAACAACCTATTCCTCTGCTGGGCGATCGCACCGAGACGATCGCAAAATCCAGGTGTTTCCTCGCTCCGCCGCAAGTCCTGTTCGAGACGAAAAACAATTTAAATGGAGAAGATTTGAGATATGACTGCTATTACTACTAATGAACCGGAAGCTTTAAACTTTGAATGCGAAACAGGCAATTATCACACATTTTGTCCGATTAGCTGCGTAGCTTGGCTTTATCAAAAAATTGAAGATAGTTTTTTCTTGGTCATCGGTACCAAGACTTGCGGCTATTTCTTGCAAAACGCAATGGGCGTGATGATTTTTGCTGAGCCTCGCTATGCGATGGCTGAGTTGGAAGAGGGCGATATTTCCGCGCAGTTAAACGATTATGATGAGTTGAAGCGGCTGTGCTTGCAAATTAAGCGCGATCGTAACCCCAGTGTAATTGTTTGGATCGGCACTTGCACCACCGAAATCATCAAAATGGATTTGGAAGGGTTAGCGCCGAAACTGGAAGCAGAAATTGGCATTCCCATCGTCACAGCTCGCGCTAACGGCTTGGATTACGCTTTTACTCAAGGGGAAGATACCGTTTTAGCAGCGATGGCTGCTAAATGCCCTGAGAAAGCGCCCGTGATGGAATCTCAGAAACAAGAACGCAATGCTATCTCTCAACTGCTGAATTTCGGCAAGAAAAAAGAGGAAGTTGCAGCAGATGAATCGGAATATGTCAAGCACACACCGCTGGTACTTTTCGGTTCTTTGCCCGACCCGGTTGTTACTCAGCTAACTCTAGAATTGAAGAAGCAAGGAATCAAAGTTTCCGGTTGGCTTCCTTCCAAGCGCTACACTGAATTGCCAGTATTGGAAGAAGGCTATTATGTATCGGGCATGAATCCCTTCTTGTCGCGTACTGCTTCTACGTTGATGCGCCGCCGCAAGTGTAAGCTCATTGGTGCGCCATTCCCGATCGGCCCTGACGGAACTCGCGCTTGGATTGAAAAGATTTGCTCAGTGTTGGGAATTGAACCAAAAGGTTTGGACGAACGGGAAGCCCAAATTTGGGCTGGTTTGGAAGATTACTTGCAAATAATTCGCGGCAAATCTGTCTTCTTTATGGGCGACAATTTGCTGGAGATTTCTTTAGCACGTTTCTTGATTCGCTGCGGCATGACTTGCCCGGAAATCGGCATTCCTTACATGGACAAGCGCTATCAGGCGGCCGAATTGGCGTTGTTAGAAAAGACTTGTCACGAGATGGGAGTTCCTACTCCTCGGATTGTGGAAAAACCAGACAATTACAATCAGTTGCAGCGGATTTACGAGCAGAATATTGACTTGGTGATTACTGGTATGGCTCACGCTAATCCTTTGGAAGCGCGGGGGATTAATACTAAGTGGTCTGTTGAGTTTACTTTTGCTCAGATTCACGGCTTTGGTAATGCGCGGGATATTTTGGAGTTGGTGACTCGTCCGCTGCGCCGGAATAATTCGCTGAAGGATTTGGGTTGGGGTAATTTGGTGAAGAATGAAGCGAAGGTTTAATCGTTTTTAGGAAGAGAGTAAGGTGGGCGTTGCTCACCTTATTTTTTTTGGAACCGCTGATGTAGGCGGATTGACGCAGATGAACGCGGATGAAGTGTGCGATCGCTCTTTTAATTAGAAGATGAGGCGTTGCTTAATCAGGGTATGAAAAAAATAACTTTAAAATCCAAAAGCTTTGTGGATACTGATTTCTATGATGGGCATATTTAGCGTTTCATACCGTAAATCAGCAACGCCGAAGATGAAAGTCAACGTTAAATCTCTTGATTATTACTTGAGCCTGAAATATGCTATCAGTTTTTATCCAGAATCTGAAGGTTATACAGCCATAATAAAAGACCTTCCGGGTTGTATCTCTGTGGGGGAAACTTTGTCGGAAGCGATGGATAATATTCAGGAAGCTAGGGAATTGTGGGTAGAGACTGCTTATGAGTGCGGCGATGAGATTCCTTTACCTGCTAAAAGTTAAAGTAGGGTGCGTCGCTTCGGCTATTCTCGGCAATAGTAGCTATCCGATTGCTCGGATTGAGATTTAAATCATGAGTAACCGCCGATAAAAACTCTTCTATTCCATCAAGCAATGGCTGTTTGTTGATACTTTTCTCCGCCAAATATCTTAACAATATCAAATTTCTGGTGGCATCCAATGTATTTGGGTCGGTGTAACTCTCATCAGGAATCACTGACTTACCAATTACCATACCAGGTATATGCTCTATCCAACTCTCTGTATTTTGGTTGACACCTTCTTTAAAAGCATAGGCACAAGCAGCCGCAGCAACATCAGCTATTTGTATGCCCGGAAATTTATCGGATTCCACAAATTGAACTTCTTGGGACAGATTAAATGTAATGGGTTCTTCTACTCCTTGAAAAAAGTCAAAATAAATCTTATCCTTTATCCCAATCCAAACATCGAACAGTTCTTTGTTTTCTTTGAGTGGTTTACTAACATCACAAAAAACTTTAAGTTGGTTAAACTCTTTTCCCCAGTCACAGAGAATAGAAAACAAAGCCGAGGTCGAAAGCTCTAAAATCCACTTGCCTATATCAGTTCCTTGTAAAGAGTTTAATTCTTGATTAATAGTATCTCTATGATGAATACAGAAAGTCTTTATGTCGTCTAGTGGCGACATATCAGGTGTTTCTGAAGAACTAAAAAGATAGTTAGGTTTTTTTCTCATAAGATTCTGAAAATCACTAAAGATTTTTTCAGCCTCCTCGCTCCGACATACAAAGTCAAGATATAAAATGTTGCTGATAAATCGGTGAAATTTTATTTGATAAAATAGAGAGCTTTTTTCTGAGAGAGGTGGCTCAAATATATATTCATAAAATTTGCAAGCCAAGTTAAACTTTTTATGATAAACACCTACTTTTATGCGATCTTTAAAGGTACTCAATATCTCAGCTATTACCTTTTTACCCTTGGTAGATTTAAGAAGGTTTCGACCTTTTAATTCGCCACCTTGTAGCTTATATTTTTGGATTATATTATTTACATATTCCGTAGCTTCTTCATGGTTAATTGCTACACTTGCATAAGCAAAATAAGTAGACCCTTGGTCAAGAAGATCGTTACCAGTGAAACCTGATTCATCGCAGTAAATTTCTTGAATGGTTGGTTTGATAGGGATTCTCCGTTTAATTGTGAGGATTGTGTATTACCAGTCATTTGGGTAGTATAACATGAAATTACAGAACCAGACCACTTCAGAAATGAGACTTAACAGCCTCCTTTCACAAATGAGAATTAACAATAATACAGGACTTTGTATTTGAGTACGCTCAGAAAAACAGCTTGCTATAATAAGACAGTGTGGGCGATCGCACTTTTACCCAACTTTTCCAGAATCTCAGGCCACACGCCCGTAACACGATCGCAGGTACGATCGCCTATAATCGAAACTAGCCCAACTCTCATCAGTTGAGAAACCGCCATGAGTCAAGACAAGGAAGAAATTAGCTATTCAGAGAAAACAGAACGTCTCAGAGTTATCGGTCAGTTTATCAAAACTGTCACACCGATGATTTGGACGATCGTAATTTTAGTAGTCATCATTCCCCTATTAGGTAACTTTCTAATTTCCCAGTCACTAACAAATACGGGAACCACAGCAGTTGTAGTCTCGCCGCCACACGATTTTAGCAAAGTCAATCAAGACATTAAAAACGCTCTCCAACAATCCCATATAACAGCCGAAACTTTCGCCTCCAAAGAATTGGACAAATGGGAAACCGAAGTAATTGCACGAGTAGACAACAGTTTTCTCGATTGGTACTTTGATTACTTCAATCAAAAAAAGATGGAGTTTACCGTACCTTTTAATTTCGTGAAATCTGCCGTCCTCAACAGATTTGATATGACAGCAGCATCTCGTGCTGTTTCCGAAAAATTAACCGAAGACTTTCAAAGAGAATTTGCTAACCGCGTCCTGGTTCCCAAAAACGCTCAACTGCGATTTCAACTAATCACTCAAGATACTGCTAACTTGTACATAGCAGAAGTTAGCAAGAATGTGAAAGTAGTTCAAAACAATTATAATATACCGCAAGTACAGTGGGACAAATATCTGAACGATATTGCCACCACAATTAGCGACAAAGGAAACCTCTCGAATTTATCATTAAAAGTATTAGTTGGGGGCAGCGGCTACTTAGTTGCTAAACCCTTAATTTTGGGAGTTGCAGCTAAAGTTGGCAGCAAAGTTACGGCAAAAGTTGCCAGCAAAGCCGCCGCCAAGGTAGCTACAAAAACAGGCGGTACAGTGGCTAGTCAGTTGGGGGTAAGTTTAATTGATCCGATTGTTGGCATCGGGATTATCATCTGGGATTTGTGGGATTACAATCACACAGTCAAAGTAGAAAGACCGATTTTGCGGGAACACATTGTAGAATACTTGAAAGATGTCAAAAAGTCCCTGCTCACAAATCCTGAAAGCGGAATCATGGCAGCAATTTATCAGTTAGAAAGCGGCCTCCTCAAGTCACTGTAATCATTCATTTATAGCGGGCATGAATGGTTTGTGTAAATAAAAGAAAAGTGGTCAGCTCAAATTCAACAGAAGAAGGGGGTAGACAAGGAGTTATTGTCAGCGGCAGGCGATCCGACTCGCGACTGTGGGCGATCGAACACCCGACTGTGGGCGATCGCCCTCATTTAGCAAAAAAATAGAAAAAAATGAATGTTAAACGAGGCAAAAAAGAGAGGATTTTGGAACCAATATAATAGTTGCACAACTTTAATTTCCCATACAAAAGATTTCGCGGAATGGAAGAGAGCGCCAGCTATTAAACTCATATTACACGAATTTAGTTATCGATTAATTTAACAAAAATTAGACAATGATACAAGTTTTATTGCACCCACTCACAGAAAGTAATTAGACGATAATCCCGAGATTAAAATATCCTTAAAAAACCTATTTAACTAAGGAACACATATCCGCAAATCCAGTGGCTATCTCAACCCGAAAAGCGGGCATATATCTCAACTAGAAAAACACTTGATGTCTAACAGAATTTTTCTTGATATGGGATCGTGCTAGCTACCCTCAAGGTCAAGAAATTAAGCAGCTAGTCAAAAGGTAAAACGACAGGAAATCACAGTCTGAATGGCAAATAACTTGTTGTTTATTTGCTTCTTATAGACGATAATACGAAAATTTAGCCTAAAGCATTTGGCTATGAGGTAATAGCTTTATTAGAGGCTGTTATTATTATATTACCAGATTGTTAACCTAGTTAAAAAAACCTTTCAATTTTATTGCAGCTTATAATATTCAATTTTAAAATGAATAAACATGATTTTTTTGTACGAATGATTTATACTAGCTAGAGTTTATCACCTTTTGAACCACCATAAAAGATTCGTTTAGAAGTGATGCAGTTTCTAGAGGAAGACGGAAAAACTGTTGCTGTCGATTATGAATTGCTGGACTTGTGGTATTTGCAGCAGAACAATTTAAAAACGCCGATTTACAGAGATAGAGTTGGGGAGTGCGTTTTACGGATGGAGCTATACGGCGAGGTTGCTACGGGATTGCTGAAGTATTGGATGGAGTGGTTTTAGTCCAAAAAGGCATAACTTCTAAGCCGCAAGTTTTGTCTGTTTGGTCGAAATTGCGGCAAAAAATCGAACTGTTGATTAAATAGTCGAAAGGAAAGGATCGAGCAGGCAGTTGCGATCGCCTCTTCGAGTAAAATTAAGTAAATTTGCCAGTATTGGTCGATCGACCCCCGTTGCTCGACTATATTTGGATTCAAGGTTTGCTATACTCCAAAAATAGACACATATTAACCTTTGGAAAATTAATAGGCCGGAGCTATGACATCCTATGCAACCTCTACAGCAAGAGCCGAGATGAGTGAGATCCGGCGCTTGAAAAATATACTGCCCCCAGAACTCCAAAGTTGGGTAACAGTAGAAAAAACAATAGAAGTTAATCCTACCCTGATCCGCAGCGAAGAAATAGGCAAAGACCAGGTAGAAATCCAAATAGACCTGATCCGCTGGGAACAGCTAGCAATGGATCAGCGCAACCTCCTATTTTGGCACGAAGTCGCCAGAATCCAAAACGACACCATCCCCAGAGACGGTTGGGAAATGGCAGCCCTCGCCATTGGTTTAGGCGGCGCTGTCGGCGAACTGTGGGTGCAAGACGGCTTGCTGCTGTTACTGGCCCTATCTCTGTGCGGCGTCTCAGGCTGGAGACTTTACCAAAAAAACAACGGAGAGAAAAGTTTAAAAGAAGCAATAGACGCCGACGAAAAAGCCCTCGCCCTAGCCACCCGCTTCGGCTACACTCTCCCAAACGCCTACAAAAGCCTCGGCAGCGCCTTAAAAACCTTAATCGAGCAAACCTCCAAAAAACAGCAGCGGGCTAAATACGAAGCTCGTCTCCAGGCCCTCAAACGCAACGCAGCCAAAGCCAAAGCCAAAGTCAAACCCATCACCCGCGAAACCTCCCAGTCAGAAAACGTCTACAATTCTTAACCTCATCCCCCGACTCTTGGTACGGGGGTTTTCCGGTTAACCGTTAACTGTTGACTTCTGTGTTAGCTGTTAACTGTTAACTGCGATGGTTATCCGCTGCAAGAGAGGCACGAAAATTATGAACGACAAGATTAAGGGGCCTGAATCCACAAAAATCTTGATTCCGATGTCAAAGTTTGGCAGCAACTGCGTTCAAAAATCTTTGGGCCAAAACTGGCACTGGTAGGCTCAAGTCTATTTTTGCCTGTGATATCACTCTCGGCGGGCGAGTTGGCAGGCGTTTTTGTAAAGTTTGTATAAAGCTAGCCTTTTGTTAACCATAATATTTGGTAAAGGTGGATCTGCTAGGACAGAATAGGCTAAAGACATCAGCTTGAAATTTGAAACTAGGACTTCATGGTCAGCCAAACCCCAGAGGCAGATTTTCGGGTTACGTACTTGGACGAGATTCCCTCAGTTCACATACCCGTGCGCTTGAGCGTACTTGAAGCCGTAAACTTCAAGACAACCTGCCAGCAACTTTTTTCGGGAAGCACCGTTCCCAGCAAGATTGTCCTAGACTTTAGTCAGACGACATTCATCGACAGTAGCGGGATCGGTGCTTTAGTCAGCAATCTGAAATTTGCCAAACAGCGTGGCAGCGACTTGGTGCTCCGAAGCCTCAAGCCGCAGGTGATGGCAGTATTTGCTCTCACCAGCCTAGATCAAGTGCTGACGATCGAGCAGCCCTCTGCAACCTCAACTCCCACAGAGACTAACCCTTCGGACAATCAGCTACCGATGACCCACCCCTCAGTGCAATCGTGGGTGAAGCGGCTGATAGATATCGTTGGGGCAATAGTCGGTTTGATAATTACAGGAATTTTGTTCGTACCCATAGCAGCAGCCATCACTATCAACGATCCAGGCCCGATATTTTTCGGTCAAACCCGCTGTGGCTGGATGGGCAGACAATTTCGGATTTGGAAATTTCGATCGATGTGTACCAACGCCGAAGCCATGAAAGCCCAAATTCAAAACCAAGCTTCTGGCGCATTTTTCAAAAATGACAACGACCCGCGGATTACCAAAGTCGGGCGCATCTTACGCAAAACCAGCCTCGACGAACTGCCGCAGTTTTGGAACGTGCTCAAAGGCGAAATGAGTCTAGTCGGCACTAGACCGCCTACCCCAGACGAAGTTGAGCGCTACGAAGTCCCTCAGTGGCAGCGTTTGGATGTCAAACCCGGGATGACAGGGGAATGGCAAGTCAACGGTCGCTCTCAAGTCCGCGATTTTGAAGATGTCATCGGTTTAGATTTAAAATACCAACAAAACTGGAGCTTGGTGTATGACTTGAAACTAATTGTTAAAACTGTAACAGTCCTTTTTAACAAAAATAGTGGCGCTGTGTAGGAGCCCTCAACAACCCAGCCCTGAACTTTCAGGTGCTGTTGCCGACGGGCGGCGGGAACTCGAACTTGATACTTAGTCAAGCAGACGATCGCTAGCAATACCTACGTTAGCATTAAGTGTTAAAATTCACACGCCCAGAAAATGCACAGCTAGTTGTCCGCTCTGCAATCAGAGCATTAATAATTAGCAATTAGCGAGTTCGAGGTCATACTCAAATGATCCCAGCATGATTTTCGAGGACGAGAAGAACTCACCTGTGTTTAGAAAAGTACCGACTGCTAACACGGTCGAAGATCAAATCACTTCCTCGCAACCTGAATCGGGAATTTTCCCTTTTTAAACGCCCTACCGAGGCGGGTTACAGTATCGGAAGTCTCTCATTTGCTGTGCGAGTAAATGGTGCGAAAGGAATGCTCACCTTGAGGCAAAACGGGCTTCTTCAACTCAAGCTTGACTTAACTAATATGTTGCCAAGACCTTGCCCTCCTTTTTCTCTCCCTCCGGCGCTGAGTACAGCGGTGGTGGGGGCCGACCAGGGGGAAGAAAGATGAAAGACAAGCAACCAAAGGCCGAGCCGCACCTTCAGGTTGAAACAGACCTGAATGCTTTAACATCCGTTTTGGAATGGTTGGAGAATATCGTTTTGCCCCTGTTGCCAGCGGATTTCTGGTGGCAGTGCCGGCTGATAATCAACGAAGGCTTTACAAACGCTGTCCGCCACGCTCACCAGAACTTGCCTCCCACAACGCCCATAGACATTGAGGTAAAAGTGTTTGCCGATTACTTAGAAATTAGGATTTGGGACAGGGGTCAACCCTTCAACTTGGAAGCAAAGCTGCACTCGATCATGCAAGAGCAGCGCGATCCTTTGGACAGAGAGGGAGAAAGGGGACTGGTGTTCATGTACAAGCTCACAGACGACCTTCGGTATATCCGTACCGACGATCGCCGCAACTGCCTGGTAATGCGAAAAAACATTAGCTGAGGGCGCGATACCCGCCCGGTAAGGGCGGCTTCTTTCGCCAGGAGTGGAAGATCGCCTCGCCCCTTATTGTCCTACCCGGAACCCAACCACATCCTCTGCAATTCTGCGGGTGCAGGCTTGATGCACGCGGCTGCAGGACAATTTGCTTCAAAATAAATATTATGCGTATTCTAATTTATTCCTATAACTACTATCCAGAGCCGATCGGCATTGCCCCCCTGATGACAGAACTAGCGCAAGGCCTAGTCAAGCGCGGCCACCAAGTCCGAGTCGTCACGGGAATGCCCAACTATCCCCAGCGCCGGATTTATCCGCAATATGAGGGCAAATTTTACCTCACCGAAGAACACAACGGCGTCACAATTCAGCGCAGCTATCTGCGCGTCAACGGCCCCCACCCCAGCCTCCTAGACCGACTTGTGCTAGACGGCAGTTTTGTCGTCTCCAGCGCCGTCCAAGCCTTCAGAGGCTGGCGTCCCGACGTGATTTTCTCAACAATGCCCCCTTTACCGATTTGCGTCCCAGTCGCCTTTTACGGCTGGATTCGCGCTTGCCCGATCGTCCTCAACGTTCAGGATATCGTCTCAGAAGCAGCCGTGCGCGTCGGCTTGGTCAAAAAAAACGGACTGCTAGTTCGCATTGCTGACGCTTTGGAAAAATTGGCCTACAGCACAGCCAGCCAAGTCAGCGTCATCGACAGCGGTTTTGTCACCAAATTGCACTCTCAAGGAGTACCCCCCGAAAAAATAGTTTGCGTTCCCAATTGGGTTGATGTTAATTTCATTCGGCCCTTACCCAAGGAAAATAACTCATTTCGAGAAACTCACAAACTCAAGGGCAAATTTGTCGTTCTCTATGCTGGTAATATTGCCCTCACTCAAGGCTTGCAAACAGTTGTCCAAGCAGCGGCTCGTTTGAAACACATAACCGAAATTGCTTTTGTAATTGTGGGGGAATCAACAGCCTTGGCGCGCTTGCAAAAAGATTGCGAAACTTACAAAGCTAATAATGTAATGCTGCTACCATTTGAACCGCGAGAAAAATTGCCCGAATTGTTGGCTGCTGCTGATGTTAGTTTAGTCGTACAAAAGCGCCGCGTTACTAACTTCAATATGCCTTCAAAAATCCAAGTAATTCTCGCCAGCGGCAGGGCAATTTTGGCTTCGGTTCCCGAAACAGGTACCGCCCAGAAAGCAGTGCAGCAAAGCGGTGGCGGGGTGGTGGTAGCGCCGGAAGATCCGGAGGCTTTGGCTGAGGCTGTTGAGGATTTGTACTTGCACCCTGCTAAGGTGGATGCGTTGGGCGAGCAAGGCAGAAATTATGCTGTGGAGAATTACGGATTTGAGGAAGCTTTGAATCATTATGAAGCTTTATTTGCGGCGGTTGCAGCGAGTCATGGTGATAAGCTGTTGCAGCCTTTGCCGAAATAATAAGCTCATTAGGTTAGTGAGTACCGACCGTTATTTGTTTCTTGGTGAAACCGACTCTTAAGAGTTATAATTTATTTACTGTATTTAAAGAGCGAGTAATATTTAACTGTTTTTACAATGCCTGCCAAAGACATCTATCACAATGCAGTTAAAAATGCCCTGCTAAAAGATGGTTGGAGAATTACGGCTGACCCGTACTTCATCAAATATGAGGATGCCGAGTTGTATGCCGATCTAGCAGCAGAAAAGCCGATCGCCGCAGAACGCCAAGGACAAAAAATAGTTGTTGAAATTAAGAGCTTTATTGGGCGATCGCTAATGTATGATTTTCACGGGGCACTCTGTCAATACATTGTCTACCGAAATCTGATTCAACTCACGGCTCCCGAATACAGGCTCTATTTGGCAATTGATGATATCGTATACCAAGATTTTTTTAAACGCAAGTCAATCCAAGTAATTACTAATGAAAATCAGCTTTTGTTAATGGTAGTTGAAATGGCAAAGGAGGAAATTCTGCAATGGATAAATTAGAATACTATCGCAATACAATTAAACAAATATTGACTGGATATTATGAAATGACCGTCAAAGGGGCGATCGCACTAGATGAATTAGAGCCAGAGCATCGTTTAGCATTTGACGAAGAACGAGATCACTATCTATGGTTTCATTCGGGCTGGGATGGCAAAAAACGGCTCCGCCACATTACCATGTATCTTCGGATTAAAGATGGTAAAATTTGGGTGGAAGAAGATTGGACGGATTTGTGCGTAGTTGATGATTTACTAGCAGCAGGAATTTCTAAGGGCGATATTGTTTTGGGGTTTCATCATCCTAGCAAAAGACCTTGGACAGAATTTGCCACAGTTTGATGAGAGACAAAAATTTATAGAATCATTTCACTCCTTTTGCTGTCACGGATTGAATAAATCAACAAAAAATCTCCGATCGCGACAGTCAAAGGGCAAAATCTACAAACTAACTCTCGTTATGCTCTTTGCGCGCTTTTTTGTGGTTGATAACATAGACGCCCCAAGGGAGGCGAATTCCAGTAAGCGCCGTCAGTCCCAAGCGAGCGTGTTCGGGATTCGAGGCATCCAAATCCGTCCAACTGAGGTTAGTTTTGTGCAGGTTGGCCTCAGCTAAAAGCGTTTTAGCTATTCATCCAGATTGAGATAAAGTGATTGCCGGTAGTGACGAAAAAAAAATCATTTTTTGGGAGTTACTAAATGGGCAACTGCTAAGATAAATTAATACCTTTGAGGGATATTTTCATGCCATTAGTATTACAAACTATGGCATTACTTTGACAGGAAATAATAAAAAACTCCTGGTAGCCACACGAGGAGCAGAAGGAGATCATCCATTTGAAGTTTGCGATATATCAACAGGTGAAGTTTTGCACAATCTTACAGATGAAACTTGGCTTGGAACTTGTATTACTCGTGTTGCTATTACTCCCGATGAAACTAAAGTTGTTGCAGCTTCTAAAGATAGAAATGGAATAAAAATCTTGGAGTTAAGAACAGGTATCCCATTGGGTTCTTTTGAGGCTCATTACGGTCAAGATGTAACAGCGTTCGCTATTACTCCCGATGGTAAACAGGTAGTTACCGGAGCGTGGAAAACTCTTAAAATTTGGGATTTAACATTAATACAAAAAAATCACAAATCAAATCTCTCATCAAGCACGGTAGTTCAGTTCAGGCAGTAGCTATTACCCCAGATGGAAAACAAGCTATTTCAGGCGACGGAGATGGTACTATAATCATTTGGGATATTGATTCTCAAAAACCCCTCAAAACTCTCCCAGGGCGCTACAACGGAATAAAATCAATCGCTGTTACCCCAGATGATCAAAAATTTGTATCAACTTTTGTGTCAGGTGAGGGAAGCTATAAAGGGGTGCAAATTTGGAACTTCCATAATACAAAAAAACTATTTGGAAATTGCAGGGCAGACCACGAAGTTGAAACAGTAGCTATTACTCCTGATTCCAAGTACATTGTCTCCGGAGTATACAATAGCATAATTATTTGGGATTTAGAGTCTAAAAATATTTTTAGAGAGTTATACGATCCAGCTTTAAGACCAATCACGTCAGTTGTTATTACTCCTGACGGCAAGTATATTATTGCTGGAACAGTTGGAAATTTATTATTTATTTGGGATTTTAAGTCAGGCAATAAAATTAAGGTTATAGAATTATTAAATAAATGGAATGGACATGATAGTGGGGAGTCAATTACCAGGATAGCTGTTACTCCCAATAGCCAACAACTAATTTCAGCATCATCAGATAAATCCCTGAGAATTTGGGACATCGCCCCAGGGACAGAATTAAAAAACTTTTCTATTCATAATAATTCTGCTAATGCAGTGGTTGTTAATCCATCGGGAGAGTTTGCAATTTCCGGAGATTACAGTATTAAAGTTTGGCATATACAAACTGGCAAAATAGTTGCAACTTTTTATGTAGAGTCCAGTGTACTTTCTTGTGCTGTCACTTCAGATGGTTTAACAATTGTGGCTGGTAAGCTTTCAGGACGAGTACATTTCCTACGGTTGGAAGGTATAGATATATCCTAAAATTAGTGTTCCACTATTGATGGGCTTTCATGTATTCTCTCAGTAAGGTGTTGATCTGGGTTTGATAACCACGACCTTGAGATTTAAACCACTCCAAAACATCACTGTCAATGCGTAAGGTAACTTGAGCTTTAGTCTTAGGGTTGGGCAAGCCTCGCTGAACTACGGCTTTAGCAAACATTTCAGGCGTAATTTCAGGGCAATCAGAGAAATCAATATCTTCATCGCTCATGGCATCTAGGCGTTCCCAATCAGTTTGAGATTTGCTCGAAGTAAATTCGTTGTTCATATTTAGTTGCTTTTCTAGCAGAAATAATGCGGGTATATTCCTCTCGTTCTGTATGGACGATAGCGACTACTCGCCCTTGCAACAAACCAAAAGTCACAAACCTTTGCTCCCCATAACTGAATCGTTCGTCCTCAACTGTTACGATTTCTCCATCAAAAACTAATGGAACGTCGATAAAGTCAATTCCATGTTTGCTAAGGTTGGTAAGACGTTTAGCCTCATCCCACTCAAATTCCATACCTGGATTTTCACTAGATATTGTAACTACAATTTGTCGTTACAGCCACTCAGTTTAACAGATATTTGGATTGTTCAGCTAAAGACCTTCGCCCCCTTCACCCCTCCCCATCCCAGATATCACCGCACCCCTGTCAGACGACACCGCAGCCGATCGAAACAAAACGCTAAAATAGTAGCTCATACAATTTTGGAGTTAATATTTGGCACTTGCACCCGCGCGCGAAAACGTCCTAGCTTGGCTGTCAGACAGAGTTCCTGCTGCCCGCATCAAACACATCCTCGGAGTCGAACAAGTAGCAGGTGACTTGGCTCGCCATTACGGCCTCGACGAAGCAAAAGCCCGATCGGCCGGTTTGTTGCACGATTTGGCAAAATACTTCAAACCTCAACTGCTGCGGCAAATGGCCCAGAAGGAAGGTTTAGAGTTAGACTCAGTGTTGGAAGCACACCCGCATTTGCTGCACGCAGACGCGAGCGCGATCGTCGCCAGAGACGAATTCGGGGTAGTCGATCGAGAAATTTTGGACGCAATCGCCAATCACACCCTCGGCAGACCAAACATGAGCCAGCTCAGTTGTACCGTATTCATAGCAGATACCATAGAGCCGAGCCGCGGCAACACACCCCAACTAGAAGCACTGCGCGAGGCAAGCTTGCAAAATCTTTATGCAGCCGTGTGGCAAACTAGCGATTATTCTCTTAAATATTTGCTAGAAACTCGCTGCTACATCCACCCCCGCACCGTACTTACGCGGAATTGGGCGCTGCAAATGGCCCGCGAATCGCCGGAAACAGGAAATTCGACCCAGAAGTCGATCGAACAAATCACAAGTTAAAAGTAAAATTTACCAGCAATTCTGTTCTTACTTTTGGCTTCAACCTAACTCCTATTTCCAGTATCAAACTGCCAACAACCGCTCGCGAAAGTGCACCCATTCCCCCGAAACCGTATCAATTAGGAACTTAAACACTGAATGTCAGATCTAACCCAACTCGAATACTCCAGGGCTCAGTCTACAGCAACCGACGGCACCTCCTCAGACGAAGCCCGTGGCCTGATCCTGACCGTTGCCCAAGCAGCCGATGACCGCAAAGCCGTTGATATTGTATTGCTCCGGGTGGCAGAAGTATGCTATTTGGCAGACTACTTTGCGATCGTCACCGGATTTTCCAACGTGCAGGTACGAGCCATCTCCCAAGCCATAGCAGACCAAGTGGAAGAAGAGTGGCAACGCTTGCCGCTGCGTACACAAGGGCTATCAGACGCCAGTTGGGTCGTCATGGACTACGGCGACGCAATCATTCACATATTGAAGCCTCAAGAGCGCGAGTTCTACAATTTAGAAGCGTTCTGGGGACACGCCGAACGCATTGACTTTTCCCCCACGCCGTGAGGATGGCTAATGTGAAAAACGTTTCTGCTTCTATTTGTCCCGTTCCGCAAGAACAGCGACCGATCAATGAATACCAAGAACTTAAAGAATCCTGGTTTTTTAGCTGGGTAACACTCAATTGGCCCGGATACCTGGCAAAACTAGCTTGGGTGTGGGCTTGGAGTTGCTTGGTATCAGTGCCGATAGCTGCTTCTAGCTTTGCTCCTGTCAAGTATCCAGCTCAGTTTGTCCTGTGCGGTGCCGCAGGTGCCAGTTTTATTCTAGGATTAGCTTTGCTGCGACTCTACTTGGGTTGGTTCTACGTGCGATCGCGCCTTTCAAATCCCACGGTCGTCTACGAAGAGTCTGGCTGGTACGATTGCCAATCTTGGCCTAAAACTCCCGAAGTTTTGCTTCAAGATCAGTTGATTGTCAACTACCAACTAGAACCAATTCTCAGGCGTCTGCGGCAAACATTTTATGGTTTGACAGTGTTGCTGGTTGCCGGGGGACTAACTTGGAGTTGTTTGTAATCGGGAATGGAAGGGAGTTTTGAGTTTTGAGATTGCCGCGCACAGCCAACAACGCACACTCCAGTGCATGAGTGAGAAACGATCGCAGAAAGATTAACTTTATAACTCGTAACTGGCAGCTCGCAACTCATAACTTCCTCAACCCCAATCTAAAATCTAAAATCTAAAATCTAAAATTGATATGACAAGGGGAAAACGAACCCAAGCTCCCGAACTGGAAGTCACATTGCTGCGCGAAGGTATTGTGGAATCGAGGCACCGCGCCCAGGCCGCTGTCTGCGACAACCGTGGCCGCGTTTTGTCCGTTGCTGGTAACTCGGAAACGGCCTCATTTGTCCGTTCTTCACTCAAGCCTTTTCAAGCTTTGGCGGTGACGGCGACTGGCACTTTAGAACGCTACGAATTGACCGATCGAGATTTAGCGATTATTTGCAGTTCCCATCAAGGTACGATCGAGCAATCGCGCCAGGTATTTAACGTCCTGTGGCGCTGCGACATTGACCCCTCTAAACTTCAATGCCCCATTCCCGAAGGCAAAAAGAGCGCCCTGCAATACAACTGCTCCGGCAAACACGCCGGAATGCTGGCTGTCTGCCAGCAACTGCACTGGCCTCTGGACACTTATTTACGCCGCAAACATCCTGTCCAGCAGCTTATTTTGGGCAAAGTGGCTGACTTGCTGGCAATGCCTGCCGAAGAGTTTATCAGCGCTCGCGACGACTGCGGCGCTCCTACCTATCTGTTGCAGTTGGGGCAAATGGCGTCTTTGTACGCTCAGTTAGCCTCCGGCCACAATGTGGATATGGAGCGGATTGTCCGGGCTATGACTCATCACCCGATGATGGTTGCTGGTGAGGGCAAATTCGACACGGAACTGATGCGCTTGACTCAAGGAGAATTGGTGAGCAAGTCCGGCGCCGAAGGGGTTCAGTGCATTGGCCGCGTTGGCGAAGGCATGGGCTTGGCAATTAAGGTGACGGATGGGGGAAAACGCGCTCAATTTGCAGTGGCGATTCACTTGCTCAAGCAGTTGGGGTGGATTACTCCGACGATCGCCGAAACTCTTTCGGAAACTTACCTCACTCTCAGCGAGTTTAAGCGCTTGGAGGTAATCGGGGAAGTTTCGATGCTTTAGGGCGATCGAGACTCGCTCGCCGATTTCAGCAACCCCTCCCATAATCTAAAAAGTTTTTTTGATTTAGGGGTTGCAATTTTCAGAAAGATATGTTTATATTAATAAAGAGACAAAAAACGACGCG
>NZ_JAUBTK010000007.1:0-107186 GCF_036702455.1 Microcoleus sp. D2_18a_D3 | reverse complement strand
GGATAGAGCAGCCTGGTAGCTCGTCGGGCTCATAACCCGAAGGTCAGTGGTTCAAATCCACTTCCCGCCACCAAATTCAAGCGAACCCTGTAATCGTTAAGGTTTCAGGGTTTTGTTTTTGGAAACCACTAGAGAAAGACAACGCGACGCGGGATAGAGCAGCCTGGTAGCTCGTCGGGCTCATAACCCGAAGGTCAGTGGTTCAAATCCACTTCCCGCCACCAAATTAAACAAGATAAGCCCCGGCAGCCTAAAAGTTGCTGGGGTTTGTTTTATGCCGTCTGTTTGATGCCGTCTGCGATCGCATCTTCGACAGATTGAAAACAGTTTATTTTAGTCGGCAACAAAAAAGAGGACACAGCAGTGCTGTGTCCCTACTGTATATTTGTATTTTTCTAATTGGGACAAAATAAGACCCACCCTTAACCTAAACACTCAACCCTATACTTTCCGACGACCGTTTGTGCAAGCTTTATTTGTTAAAAAATTGCAATCCGATATCCATATTTTTTAAATCAGGATTTTAAATTGCTAAATTGGCTGAGCTTCCAACCAATCAAAAATCTGGTTTAACTGTTCCAGTGTCACTAACCCGTATTGCCACAGAACCATCGGCAGTTCGCTGGCATCTTGTTCACCGTGTCGGAGAGCAACGGCGATCGCGGAATGCGATATTGCCAACTCTCCCCGCAAATAATCGATCAGTTGAGCCTTTCTCATCACCTTCACCGCCAGTTTTATGCGATTTTGTAAAGATATGTAGCTAATCAGTCTGTATCGGAAGTTTAATTGGTCTAATTTTAGGTTCACAATAGAGAACCTTGTGTGATGGAAACCTCACAAAACTTGTGATCAAATTCATATCAAAAAGCGATCGCAGTCACAATCACTCCGAAAATCAAAAATTGGGTTCCGCGATCGCTCGCTTCCCAGGAATTCATTTAAAATTGCTAAAGTCCTAGCTGAAGCTGAACTCCCGCTTCTGTACCGCTGTCGGTTTGTTTTGGAGGTAAAGGATTTCCTTGACGCTGGGCGTCCGAAGGAGTAGTAATAAATTCCAATGGGCCCTCGATTTTGAGGCGAAATGTGTCGCCCAAGCTTCTTTCCCTTCTAGCAGAATTAGCCGCCGTTTCTGGTCCACCAATCAAGTTTTGGTAGTCCGAGTCTAAGGTTCTGTCCTCCACACTCCTCAACGAGTCCCCAGATAAAGTCGTTTCCGAATATTGGGGCGCTGGTTGCAGTCTTTGTTGGGCGAGAACCGCCGGAGTCAAACCGATAAAAATTGAGCTCAGTCCGAGAGCAGTGCCAAGAGTAGCAATAACTGCGTTCATCATCCATGCCTCCGCTAGTTGCATCCTACTATAGCAATCCTAAATGATTCAGATAAATTTGTAGAGGTAGTACCTTTCTTTGCCTACTCCCTATCTATCGGGCAACCGGGCGTGGGATTGCCCCTACTACAAGAATTATGCAAATGATGCGAGGATTGCTATATGCTTATTTTACCTAGCCGGAATTAAGTTGCACTCTATCAAAAGTAGCTGCTTGTGGAGATATCAATTAAAGTTACTGTCAAAACTTATAACTTTGGATAGCGCTATGGGTCAAATAGAACTGACGCAGCAAGCGGGTTTAAACTCCAAAATACGTCATTGCAGGAATGAGTCAACCAAAAACTCGGTTTGTTTGATTAGCGCGCGTCAGGAGTGGAAAAATAGTTAGTGCGGGACGCACGGGCGGCTATCCACCGGGTTTTTTCATAAAAATAGTTGGTTGCAGCCCGCCGACACGCTAAAAAAACCCGGTTTCAGATACCAGTTTAAAAAAAGAATGCAACAGCCCGCCAATTCTAAACCCTTACAGAATCAGTCTTTCCCACTTCTTTAATTCTTTAATCTCAAATCTATAATAGTATGAGCGTGTAGAGTGAGTCCAGGATTGATACTGCATTCATCTCGATCGCCAATGTTCCCAAAGCGGACGATCGCGCTAAGATGGCGGTGGCAGTCGTTAAAAATTCAGTTGCCAGCGGCGGATTCCGAACTCTTAACATCACTTTGCCTACTAAAACCATCTCAACTTCAAAACCTGCGCTCATCAAGTTGTACTTTACCGGAATGTTGTGGGTTCATCATAGTTCTGCTTCATCATGCCAATCAGATATTTGACCGACCAAATTTTAAAAATGTCAGGCAAAGTGCCAATTCGCATCGTCCTTGTTGTGCCTTTTGCCCTCCAGACTTTCGCGGCGGTAGGGTTGACGGGGTGGCTGTCGCTGCGGAACGGGCGCATAGCCGTCAACGATGTTGCCGCACAACTGCGGACAGAAGTCACATCGCGTATCCAGCAACATATTAATAGTTATATTGAAACGCCACACCAAATCAATCAGCTCAATCTCGATGCCATCCGTCTCGGCATTGTGAACCTGCAGGATAGTGATAGTTTGCAACGCTACTTCTACAAACAAATCAAAATTTTTGATAAAATTAGCTACATTCAATTCGCATCCGAAGAAAAAGATTTTATTGGAGTTGAACGCCTCGACGACGGCAAGTTGCAAGTTCAGATTTCTAATCCATCTACTGGCTATAATTTGCATAGCTACGCGCTGTCCGAGTTCGAGGAACCAACCAAGCTATTAAAAACTACTCTCAACTACGACCCCCGCGTCCGACCTTGGTACATAGCTCCGGTGCGCGCAGGCAAACCGACTTGGAGTAAAATCTATAATTTTTTTGACGCTCCCAAACTAGCGATTACGGCTGCTCAACCAGTTTATGGCGATGATGGTAAACTGATTGGCATCCTGGGTTCTGACTTGGCCCTTGCCAAGCTCAATCAATTCTTGGAAACTCTAAAAATTGGGAAATCAGGACAGACTTTTATTGTAGAAAGGTCGGGGCAATTGGTGGCAAATTCTACTAGGGAACCGCCATTTATTGTTAGCAATGGTGTTGCGAAACGGATTGTGGCAACGAGCAGCAAGAATGTTCTCATTCGATCGACCGCCCGCTATTTGACAGAACACTTCGGGGATTTGCACAAAATTGACAGATCTCGCCAGTTAGATTTTACGATCGACGGTCAACGGCAATTTCTACAGGTGACGCCGCTTTTAGACAGCAGGGGCCTCGACTGGTTGATTGTGGTGACGGTTCCTGAAGCCGATTTTATGGAAAGGATTCATGCCAACACTCGGTATACTGTGGTGATGTGTCTGGGTGCTTTGGTGCTGGCAACGGCGATTGGCGCTCTGACTTCTAGGTGGATTGTTGTACCGATTCGGCGTCTGAGCAAGGCTGCGGAGGCTTTGTCCCGGGGAGAATGGGACGGGATGGTGGTAGATTCCCGGTTGATGGCGTCTGTAGAGCGGGAGGATGAGGTGGGTGTTCTGGCTCGCTCTTTTAATATGATGGCCGCTCAATTGGAAGAGTCGTTTACTACTCTCGAAGATCGGGTACAATCTGCGATCGCCGACAAAAATGAATTAATTATTTCTCTGAAAAACTCGCAGCAAAAACTGGCTCTCCATCTTCACCAAACTCCTTTGGGAGCGATTGAATGGGATCTAAACTTTCAAGTAGCGGAATGGAATTTGTCAGCGGAAAGAATTTTTGGATACAACCGCTTGGAAGCAATGGGACGCCACGGAGTCGATCTCATAGTTCCTGAAAGTGCTAAGGAGTATGTCAGGCAACTATCTATAACTTTGCTCACTAATAAAGGAGGACTTACCAGCCTTAACGAGAACCTCAGAAAAGACGGCAAAATAATTCTGTGCGAGTGGTACAATACGACTTTGGTTGATGCTGACGGCAGCATCATTGGGGTGGCATCGCTGATTCAGGATGTGACTGAATTTCACAGTGCTGTGGAGAAGTTGCGCGCCAGCGAGGAGCGGTTTCGCCAGTTGGCAGAAAATATTCATGAGGTATTTTGGATTAGAGAACCCAATCAAAAGCAGCTAGTTTATGTGAGCCCTGCTTGCGAAAAAATATGGAATTTGAGCTGTCAGAGTTTGCAGTCAGAACCGGAGGCTTTTTGGGGTGCTATTCACCCGGAGGATGTCGATCGCGTCAAGGCTGCTTTTGAGAAACAGGTGCGGGGCGATTATGATGAGGAGTATCGGGTAGTGCGAGTCCCTACGGGGGCTACGCCAACGGAAGGTTCAGTTTGCTGGGTGCGCGATCGGGCTTTTCCAGTCCGCAACCAAACCGGAGAAATTTACCGCATCGTCGGTATTGCCGAAGATATTACCCAGCGCAAATTAGCAGAAGAATTCCAAAAGGTAGCTCAAACCGCTCAAGCAGCAAACCAAGCCAAAAGCGCCTTTTTAGCTAATATGAGCCACGAATTGCGAACTCCCCTCAACGCGATTATTGGTTACAGCGATATGCTCAAAGAAGACGCCGAGGATTTAGGCTGCGAAGATTTTATCCCCGACTTGCAAAAAATTCAAACAGCGGGCAAACACTTGCTATCTTTAATTAGCGACATTCTAGATATTTCTAAGATTGAAGCGGGTCGGATGGAACTTTACTTAGAAACTTTCAACCCGGTTAATTTAATTGACGAGGTAGTTTCTACTGTCAAACCCTTGGTAGATAAAAATTCTAATAAGTTTGAAGTTGATTGTGCTGACGACTTGGGAATGATGTATGCGGACATTACCAAAACTCGTCAAATATTGCTCAACCTGCTGAGCAATGCAGCCAAATTTACGGAACATGGCACTATTAGCCTCTGTATTGAAAGAGTTAAACATGACAGCTTAACCACTCAAGAAATAGGAGAACCTTCCGACTCAATAATTTTTCGCGTAGCTGATACGGGCATTGGGATTCCCCCCGAACAATTGCAGCATTTATTTCAAGCATTTATGCAGGGCGACGCATCAACTACCCGCAAGTATGGCGGCACGGGTTTGGGATTGACTATTAGTCGTCACTTTTGCGTGATGATGGGTGGCGATATGCACGTTGAAAGCGAGTTAGGTTGCGGTTCGGTTTTTACTGTGTGCTTGCCGGCCCGCGTTGAATTATTGGTCAGCAGTTAGTCTTGCTATCCGGGACGCAATTGTTATATCATTTCCGGTAACACCGGAATGATGTTGACTGTTGACAGTTGACTGTTGACGCCGTGAACAGTCAACTGTCAACGCCGTGAACACTGAACTCGAATTTACTATTCCGATGCTAACGGATTTGATCTTACACAAGAAACCAGGTTTATTGACAAAAAACCTACGCTTTTAGATAATTTATGAGCAATAAACCAAGGTGATGATAGGATGCAGCCTCAGTCTTATTCTAGTTAATTCGCCGTTTCTGCCGGCCCAAAAGTTGAGCTGTTAATACGCCGCCGACAAAGCCAAAGAAATGCGCTTGCCAGGAAACTCCCGGCTGCGACGGCAAAACTCCCCAAATTAAACTGCCGTAGAAGAAACCGACAATTAAAGATACCAAAATAGATGTAAAACTGCGTTCAAAATAGCCCCGCAGCAGCAAGAAACCGAAGTAACCAAAGATTAATCCGCTGGCACCAATGTGAACGGAATAGGGCGCGCCAGTCAGCCAAACTCCGAATCCGCTGACTAGCACAGTGACGGCACTCACAATAAAAAAGTCGCTCATTTCTCGCAGCATTATCAACCAACCCAATGTCACAAAAGGGAGGGTATTGGCGGCTAAGTGAGCAAAACTGCCATGCAGAAAAGGCATCAACAGGATGCCTTGAAGTCCGTCGAGGCTGCGGGGGCGGACTCCGTAGGCATTCAGCCTGCCTCGGAACAGGAATACATCGACAATTTCGATAATCCACAGAAGGGAGACGAAGCCACCGAGAATGGCGGCGTGGCTTTGCAATTCGCGGGTGATAGCTTTGGTTTCTGGGTTACTCATGGGTTGTGAGGGCGGTGATACCGATTATTTCTAATTGTAGGAGTTTCTGGGCGATCGCGAGCAAAGATTGTTGGGGGGAGGTTTCAGGGTTTTTTGCAGCAGAGCTTATTTAGAAATATTATAAGTTTTATTAAAAATTCCGCATTTTCACGTATAGGATAATTCACCTGAATGCGCCACAATTGTAATTGAACTACAAAAGGAGAGTCAACCGAAGGTTGAAGCTAAAACGTAGAAGACAGAATTTTTACCCTATCAATCAATTGTTGGGCTTGAAATGAGGACGCTTTTTAGAGCGCACACCGTCTTTAAAAAAATCAGGAACTACTTTTCTCGCCCTAAGTCATTAATTTAAGAAGTTCAATCCGGTAAAGCAAAACGAGATGCTGTAGATACTGATTGTAGATAATATCGCACAAGCTCTACAGAGAGTTCTTGGCACCTCGTTATAAAAGAGGAAGAGAGCAAAATGAACGTATTTGAGCATACAGTTTCCTACCGAACTCTGCCACAGTGGGTAGGAGTTGGCAAAGAAGAAACCGCCGTTAATGTCGCTACAAAATCTCACCCTTACGGTAAAAAGCCACACTTTGACCCCTTGCATCCGCTAAAACAATGGCTGGATAACACTGCAATTAAAAGTCAAAAGTTGGCTCGGTTGCTGTGTAAGTTTATTCCCAGCCAGTGTCCGTTTGAGCGAGAAGTCAAAATTGGCGATCGCACTTTATTATCCATTCCGCCGCTGTGCAAGTTAAATCCGCTTTACGAGCAAGTGGTTGGGCTGCGCTTTCGAGCTTTGTGTTATTTGGCTGACGAATGTGGCGAAGATGTAACTCCTTATTGTTAATTCTGCAAAAACTTAAATTTTTCACTGTCTTTTCACCCTCCCTTCTCCTTGTTGGGGAGGGTTTTTGTTTTGTGTCGGCTTTCAAGGAACAAAAGTGCGGTCAATTTCTCGATCGCCCATTCATTCAGTTGACAGTTGACAGTTGACAGTTGACAGTTGACAGTTGACAGTTGATAGCGACCTCTACCTGGAAGTCCGAGGATTGGAGTAATGAATAGTCTTCTTTTAATTTCTCCATGCAAGGGTTCCGGCTTTAAACCAATTCTTTTTGGTAATACCAATTCACTATGAAGCTGCATTTAATATAACGCTAAGGATATAGTTCCAACCAGGAAGACATCAGCCTCATTTAGTGTATCTTCATAGTGAATTGGTATAAATCAGTTTTAAATCGATTCTTTTTTTTATTTATCTTTACCTCAAGGGTAGTTGTTTGGGAGGTTTTCGTGGTTCGCCTCTTGCTTAACTTTATTGGGTAATCCCCCAAAATATGTACGGTTTTGTCCCCGCCACAGGGCTATGAGCTAGATACCATTAGACAAGTGCCCAGGACATCATCAATCTATGTAGGTGAAGGCGTGGAGTGAGGCAAACCGCAATTAAAGTTCAGTTTTACTACCCACATTTTTTACAAAATTGCTATCTTAGTAAGTGGGGCAAATATTTTTTAAGCGATTTCAAGAATATAAGTAACACTAAAATTTAAACTCACGAACTCGGTAAAGAACGGTACAAATTATTAAAAATTTAAAGGATATAACTAATACCAAGTGTTGAAAAAAACGTTTTTTGCAGTAATTATTGCGCTTTTATCTTTTATGGTTGCACTCATCCTATCAGCTCAAAGTTCTGAGGCTGTCAATGAACTATATGTATTTGGGGACAGTCTTTCGGATATGGGAATGGTGTTTCGATCGAGCGGGGGTCAATATCCGCCTCGTTCGACTTACTTTCAAGGGCGTTACTCGAATGGTAAAGTTTGGGTAGAGTATCTTGCCGATCGCCTAAAGTTGCCGCCTGAACGAGTCACTAATTTAGCCTATGGAGGTGCAACAACGGGGAGCGATCGCAATAGCCTTGTCCCTGGTGTGTTAGCTCAAGTTCAGTCATGGACTAAATCCCAAAAACAGGCAAATCCTCATGCGCTGTATGTACTGTGGGCGGGTGCAAATGACTATTTGCAGGGGGTAAATAATGCGAATCTTCCCGTTGAAAATGTGGCGAAGGCGATCGCGTCTCTTGCTGATGTGGGTGCCAAAAATATCTTGGTGGCAAATTTACCAGATTTGGGGCAGTTACCGGCGACGCGAACAGCCGCTAATTCTGCAAGGCTCACTGCATTAACACAAGCACACAATCAGGGTTTGAGGCGAACGGTTAAGGTATTAAGTCAACAGCATTCTGACTTAAAGATTGCGACTCTGGATGCTAATGCGCTTTATCAGGAAGCGATCGCAAACCAGGCTAAATATGGCTTGACTAATGTGACGAGTGCGTGTTTATCGGGTGGAGGTGTTTGTGGTAGTCCCGATCGATTTTTGTTTTGGGACGGCATTCATCCGACGACTGCCGCACACAAAATTTTGGGGGAAGCAGCATCCGCGATTGTGCAGGAGAGTGGGATGATTAAATCTGGATTGGGGACGTTTCGGTAAACCATTTTAAGGCTTTCCGGGCGATCGCTACAAGAGCGGGATGCTGCCTTTTCGTAGAGGTTGACATGATTTTTTGCATGAGAACGAGATGGGCTCATCTGATATTGTAGAAATTTTCCTCGTGGGCGATCGCACTTTATTTTCCATTCCGCCACTGTGCAAGTTAAATTCGCTTTACGAGCAAGTGTTTGGGCTGCGCTTTCGAGCTTTGTGTTATTTGGCTGACGAGTGGGGCGAAGATGTAACTCCTTATTGTTAATGCTGCAAAAACTTAAATTTCTCACTGTCTTTTCACTCTCCCTTCTCCTTGTTGGGGAGGTTTTTTTTATTTTGAGATAATTCGGCGGTTGAAACCTGTTAACCTCAAACTCAAATGTGGCGAAGCGCCTGTCATTTGAGTTCGAGGTTAAATTACACAAACTTTCGTCTGCCTCAGCAGAAAAGCCAGATATTCTGTTAGATACCCGGCTTTTTTAAGAAGTCGGGGCTTGAAAGAGTGATCGCATTTAAATACTAAAGGGAGCGAATCACTCGTTGTTCGAGAATGCGTTTGCCTTTGTTATAAATACTAAGGCTGGCTCCTGTAACGATGTAATCGTAGCTGCCATTTTCTGCCACGTAACCAGTCCCCTCTTCAGTTCGAGCACGCAGGGCGATCGTGCTGCCGTTACTCTTTTTAACGCCGTAGTAATATAGTTGATTGGCGTGGTTGTAGCACAGATAAATCCGAAAGTTGCTTGTCTCGAAATAGTTTTCCACTTTCTGTCTTTTGCGAGCACAAAAATCCCTCACCAGTTTTTGGGGGGTGGATACATTAGCTATTTGTATGGTTTCAATCGGAGACTGAGTGCGAGACGCTGTTGGTGCAGTGCTTGTGTTCGATTGTCCTAGAGCCAAGGTTGCCGCTGGATTGCTGGCAAATAGCATTAAACCGAGTAAGCTGGTTTGTGTGAGTCTTGCTGTGAAGTTCATAAGTCATTCCTTTAAAATATGTTGATGCGTCTAATCTAGGTAAGTTGGATTGATGAGGGCGATCGAACTGTACAGTTTTCATAATTGGCCTCAAGGAGGAAATCCTTGGATGAAATTTCCGTTTCCCCTGAGATCGGGCACTATTCTCAATAAGCTTTTAGGGGCCGGCTAGAAGCCCGCCCCACAATAGGATTGAATGTATAGTCGAAATCTCTTTACTGAGAATGATATTTTTTTGTGAGTTTCCCTGCAACTGACTAGCCGGCGGACAATTCAAAAACTGGCACTTTCGATTGCTGAGAGGACTTATGTACTAATACGCGATCGCGAGGACAAAGCAGAGAATTATTTTAAATATTGTGCGCCAACTGCGGGCGCGGATGCTAGTTTTCATCAATTTCGATAAGTGCGATCGGGCGACACGCACCAGCAACCCACGAGGGAAGTCTTTACGCGCCGCTTTTGGGCTTTTCAGGTTCAGAAGGTAAATCTCCCTTTTTTTTCGCTTCCAAAACCGCTGTTTCAACGATAAAAGCGATCAAACTAGCTGTGGGTCTACCTTGGCGATCGGCCCACAGTTCTAAGGATTCATAGATGTAGTCGGGGAGTGTGATGTGAACGCGCTTGCTCACTGTCAATATTTACTGTTTGCGAACGCTCCCAATCATATCAAAGCTGTGGGCTTGCTTATGCCCTCAAATTTCAGGCTCGATCGGGACTGTCCTCCTCGTAATCCATTAAGTCTCCAGGCTTGCAATTGAGTGATTTGCAGAGAACGTTTAACGTTGCTGCGTCTATTCTGGTGAGGTAACGGCGAGTTTTGAGTCGAGAAATAGACCTGGGATTCATGCCCGTTAGGACAGCCAGTTCCTTGTTACTGATATTCCGATCGGCCATGACAACTGCTAATCTCCACCGGATCACTGTTTAACTGCTCGTATAGCACAACCTTTGCAAGGCAGATGCTAGCACCTTGTATGCCAAATTTTTTGCTGTATAGACTGTTACAGTTGTATAATAGACCGCAGCGGTTGTCACACTGCTTTATTTGGATTAAACTAAGTATGCAAAAGTCAAAAGCCAGTCCGACGCTTTCCGAGGGCTCAGGACTGGCTATGGCTCCAATTTACAAAGGAGATACATCTATTATGCGGTATGAAAAACGTCTCAAACCGTGGATCGTTGTTCGTTTGCTTCCGAATCTGCAAAGGGTCGTTGTGGGTCGCTTTCGCAGTTGGTCAGATGCAGAGGGTCACTTGGGAGTTCTCAAACAACTGCTTCCCGGTGCTCGATTGACTCTTGTTTTCGATCCGATCGATTAATTTTGGTGGCGACTGTCTGAAAGTACGCGCGGCGAAGCTATCCCGCTCTTAATCGCCCGAATGTTTGATTCGGGCGATCGTATTTTTGGGCAATGTTAGACTGGACGCAAGATATGAATTGAATTGGGTAAAAAACCGTGACAGCTAGTCTACAAGTAACAGAACAGCCAACAGCACAGCGATACTTTACTCCAGAAGAATATCTAGCTCTGGAAGAAACAGCAGAGTACAAAAGTGAATATTGCGACGGAGTAATTATTCCCATGACAGGTGGAACTACGAATCACAATCGAATTTCCCTGAATATGAGTATAGCATTACGTCTTGCTCTTAAAGGACTTGACTATGATGTTTTCATGAGCGACGTGCGTTTGTGGATGATGAAAAAGCGAATTTATACTTATCCTGATGTGATGGTAGTTCCGGGGAAACCTGAGTATTTCAATAATCGCCAGGATACGGTGATGAATCCTCAAGTGATTGTGGAAGTTTTATCGAAATCTACGAAAGCTTACGATCGCAGTGATAAGTTTAAGTTTTATCAAACGCTGCCGACATTTCAAGAGTATATTCTGATCGATCAATCTCAGGTTTATGTAGAACAGTATTGTAAGTTGGCAAACAAGCGGTGGTCGTACCGTCAGTATGATGAAGAGGATGTGGCGTTAGTTTTTAATTTTTTTCAAGTTGAAGTGCCGCTGGCAGATGTCTATGAGAAGGTGGATTTTGAGGCGGAGAATGAGCCAGAAGAAAGCGGGGAGGAATAAGGGCGATCGCACTTGGTTTCAGAAGGGCGATCGTCCTTTCCTTATTCCTCCTATTTTAATGCAAACTCTTCTCTTGAATGTCAGTTGAGCTGTATTGAGAATCTCCCCAAATTTCAGGTAGCGGTGTCACCCAAGAAATAGGTACCGCAATCACGTCTAAAGTTTCACCATCTTTAAAGACTTCTAAAGTATATCCAGATTCGGGCTGCTTTCTGGTTGGATGGAGAGGGTCTAATACCACTCCCGTGTCCCCTTTTTTTACTGGAGTATTAGGAACATCTTGCTTGAGTTTTACCCACTGAAATAATGTTGCTGTTATCATTGTTTAGCCCTCCTAGGACTTATCAGGATAAAGTAATTGCTCTCTAATAAACTTCATCATGCGTTCCAATATCAATCAATATAATCAACTCTTCTGCTGTTTCACTATCCCGAGCGAGACTATAAATAATCCGGCAATCGTACTCAACCCAACACGCCCATAATCCTTCTAATTGACCGCGCAATTTATGAGATTTTAAAGATGGTTCAAATTGGTCATTTGCTAAATTTTCCAAAATAGCCAACATTTTAGCTTCTAAGTGTGGATTTTTGCGAATAATCCGCTTAAAAGCTCGCTTAAAGCTGTTATCCCATACTAAATTTCTCATTCATCATCATCCAGTAAATCAGCTTTCAATTGTTCTAGATTACCGCGCTTGACATTCCCTGCTTTGAACGCTGCTAGGGTTTTTCTAGCATTTATAGCAATTTCTTCGCGACGATTTTCAATCCGCCGTTTTTGGATTAATTCAACTAATAAGTCTTGTTCTTCGGTTGAGAGAACTTCAACATATTCAAGGACTTTTTGTAAAGAGATATAATCGCTCATAAACGTTAACCTTTATTTATTTGCTTTCGTATTTTTGCCGATACCTCTCGATCGCTGCTTTCAGCTTAGAGTTAAGTTCTGGTGGGTTTTCAATCGCTGAGGTAACAATTTCCCAATTGGGTTCGGAAAGAACGATCGTTTCTGGTTTGAATGGCAGTTCTTCGGCTAGATTTAGAGCAACTTCGAGCAGATATTCGCTCAGACTAAGACTCCACAGGGTAGCTGCTTTTTCTAACAGTTCTTTTTGTTCCTGATTGATAGTTATCTCAAGGGTGCTTGTTTGGGGAGTTTGTGTAGGGGTTGACATATTTTTTCACTGAGAGCAAGGTTGGCTCATTTGATATTATAGCAATTTTTCAGGTGGGCGATCGCACGCTTGTTGGAAAAGGGCGATCGCTCCGACAATAGTGTTAAACTGAATAAGGGCGATCGTGTTAAGCAAGGAAACAATAGCCGTGATACCTATCCAAGAACAAATTGTTGACCAACTGAAAAATTTCTCTGAAGTCGAACTGCAAGAAATCCTCAACTTTGCTGATTTCCTGTTATGGCAGCGGAGAAAGCAGGAAGTAGCTTCGCCGCCCGATGAAACTGGCAACAGCTAACCAGCAAATATGGATGAAGAGTGCGAGGTTCATTATGTGGGTGGAGTTTTAGTCGTCAAAGCATCATCAATAAAAAATCAAGGACTGATTAATTGGGATACAATTATTCCCGATATGCGCGCTGAAAGAATCGGGAAGTTCATCTAAAATGAACATTATTAAGGCCATCGCACTTGGTTTGAAAACGCAAGCGTTGATGATGACAAGTAGAAAGTATTGATTGACGGAATTCTTCTAATGTGATATGTTGAAATTTATATTTATTACATTCATCAACTTAATATGACTAAGCCATTTCAAAGAATAATGCAAGCCGAGGATTTGCTAGAAAAAGCTAAGCGTCGCGAACAACAGTTGAGAATTAAATCGAGGCAGCGGTCGTTACACGGAAAGTCTATTAGAACTCCTGCTATTAACACGATACTGAAAAAATCCGGAAAACAATGGGGATTTGGAAGTGAAAAAGCCTTGGAAGATTTTGTGTGGGATAACTTGGATTGTTTGTTTGGACTAACACCTTTGAACCGTCAACATACGGTTAACGGAGAAGTTGGTGATATTTTGGCAGTAGATGAAAGTAAACAGTTAGTAGTGCAAGAGCTAAAAAATGAGGCAGATAAAAGTCTGATTCAGCAATTAACTCGTTATTATAGTAATTTGATTCATTTCAAACCATACGATCGGGAAATAGATTATATCAAACCTATCAGGTTGGTCGCTATTGCACCTAGCTTTCATAAACAAAATTTAATAGATATAAAGTACAGCCAACTATCTTTTGAATTATTGAAATTTGATGTAATTCAAGAGGAAAATAAACTTTTTATAAATTTTAATAATATAGATACAGGTCAGGTTTTTAGTGCAGAGTTTCAACACAGTCAACAAGATGTTTGGGATATAGCAGCCAATTTACCGGAACCACCCAAAGCATTGTATAACATTATGGCCGAATGCACTTCGGAACATCAGGGAAAAGTTCTTAAAATTAGAGAACAGATTCTTTGTTTCCATGAGAAAATTCAGGAAATAACTGCTAGTGGTGTTGTTAAGTATGGTCGCGGTCAAAGTAAAATTTGTGCTGAAATTCGTCAGAGCAGTTCATCAAAAATGAATCTGGCTAATTCATCAAATGATCCAGGAATTTACTTGTATCTACCCATCCCTGATAAACAATCAGTAAGTTACAGGCAACCTCTAGGCAGAATGCAAGTCCTTGCTGATGAATTGCAGAATGTTATCTTGGCAGGCTATATTCCTCCCGGTAAAAGAGGCGTGTCAAGTTTTTATAAGTTTCAAGATTTTGAAAAGTTTATAAAGCCGACAACTGTAACAAACCAATCTACACAATTAGAAATTTTGATAGACTTAGCTTTAGAAAACTGGTTGGAAAGATTTTAAGTTTACTAAGATTGGATTCAAGAGATTAGCAATAAGGTGGGCATTTGCCCACCTTACAACTAACTACGCGCCGACAGATTCCTTCGCTGCGTAAAGAACCTCAACGGTAATCTTATCAATCCCCCGATCGCGCGCGAACTTCTCAGTATTCCGCTTCACCTTACCCCGCACGAAACCAGGGATTTTATTCAACTCAGCTTGTCCATCCTTCGTCCAACCCATATCAGAATCAGCCGAAATGCCCTTGGTAATAACTTCCTTGGTATCGTGGCCGCCGAAGATTTCCAGCAAGTGGTCTTCCATTCCCAAAGTAAAGGAATTGTAGACCAAATCTACGCACTGATTTGTACCTTCATAACCCAAAAATGGCTTGTAGCCGATCGGGAAATTTTGAACGTGAATCGGTGCAGCAATTACGCCGCAGGGAATATCCAACCGCTTACCGACGTGGCGTTCCATTTGCGTGCCGAAAATCGCCGAAGGTTCCGCTTTGGCGATCGCATCTCCGATCGCCCCGTGATCGTCCGTCACCAGCACTTCATCGCAATACTCGCTAACCTGTTCCCGGAACCAGTCAGCGTCGTGTTTGCAGTAGGTTCCAGCCCACACAACGTGGATTCCCATCTCGCGAGCCAAAATCTTCGTCATCGCCGCAGCGTGCGTATTATCGCCAAATACGACGGCTTTTTTGCCGGTTAAGTTTTGGCAGTCGATCGATCGCGAAAACCAAGCAGCCTGCGACACAAACCGCGTTTGTTGGTCAATAAAATTTTCGTAATCAACATCCGCACCTTGAGCATTCAAAACTTGCTGAATCTTGCGGATACAGCGTGCAGTTTCCACCACACCCATCGGCGTAATATCCACCATCGGCGTACCGAATTCTTTTTGCAAATACTCCCCGGCCATCATCCCTAATTCCCGATAAGGAACCAAGTTAAACCAAGCGCGCGGCAGTCTTTTTAAGTTATGAACCGAAGCACCTTCGGGAATAACTTCGTTGACTTCAATGCCCAAGTCTGCCATCAAACGCTTCAACTCGGTGCAGTCGTGCTGGTTGTGGAAACCCAGGGTAGACATACCGATAATGTTGACAGATGGTTTTTCGCTTTTGGCTTCTACTAAATCGCCTTTTTTGCGGGCTTTGTTTATGTAAAATTGGACGATTTGATCCAAAGTGCGATCGGCTGCTTGCAGTTCGTTTACCCGATAATGGTTAACATCCGCCAGCAATACATCGCCTTTAGCATCCAATTGAGCTCTCTCCACGAAGTTTTCCAAGTCTTCTTGCAGAATGCTGGAGGTGCAAGTCGGGGTGAGCACGATTAAATCCGGGTGTTCTTCTCTGTCTTTGCGGGTGATGTTGTCCACCACCCGTTCCTGCGAACCCCGCGCCAGTACGTGTCTGTCAACGACGCTGGTAGTTACCGGGGTGAAATCCCGTTCCCTCTCCAGCATGGAACGCATGACGTTGAAATAGTCGTCTCCTATGGGTGCGTGCATGATCGCATGGACGTTTTTGAAGGAAGTGGCCACGCGCAAAGTGCCGATGTGGGCTGGGCCTGCGTACATCCAATAAGCCAATTTCATAGGTTTTTTCCTGGTGCTGGTTGAGAATTGCCCGATCGGGCGATTACTGCTAAATTTTAAGGTTGTTTCTGATTTTCTCACCGGATGAATCCTTGAGAAATACTAAGTTTCTGAGGATTTACACATTTGGGAAATGCTCAAACGCTTTGCCTGCTTGGCATTTGACTCGCAATTCAAACAACTTTACCTGGGTTTTATGGCAATAATTCTTAATCTTTCCTCAACTTTTCTTAAGAGTTAGGCAAATTTGATTAATGTAGGGTTCGCGGCCGCGCACCAGACAAGGTGCAATAATTCTGCATTTTTTGTCAAATTTACCCTGGTCAAACGGTCAATCGATTTTAGATTTTAGATTTTAGATTTTAGATTTTAGAATTGACCCCACGGATAAATTCGGGGGTTTGTTTATCGGATACAGGTTTTTTATTTCTGGGTTCTGAGTCTGGGAAGGAATGAATCAGGGGGCTTGTATCCTGGATGCTTTCGGTCAGTTAGTATTGTTAATCGATCGGTCAAAATAGATAGAACTGAAGGAAATTGCAGCTTGTGAAGCAACACTTAACTCCCTGGGCGCCTCGGTAGCGAATTATAGTTAAGATTTGCACCGCCCGGTTTTTTTCAAGCACCCCAAATTCGTGCCCGATCGCCGGAAAAAATAAATCTTTCAGCACTTGCGTATTTTCGCGAGATGTGGTGAAGCTCCACTAAAGCCAAGCGATTGCTGAGAATCTGAGATGATTTAGTTGTCAACAGGGCGATCGAGCATTAGAGTAAATCCTTGCACAAATCCTGTATTTGTGATTTTGTTTACATAACTGCTGAGGTGACGAAAGCCCCAGCGTGCTTTTGTCAGCAGTACCTCTTTGCTGTCAAGGCCTGCTTTCCCACACATCCCAAAAGATAGCTCTTGAGCGATAATGAAAAATAACATAGGATTTACGAAAAGAAACCCGATTTACACGAAAAAATCTTGGGTTTGTCAACGACTAGCAACGAAGAAACCCGGTTTCTAGCCCGCCGCGCGTAAGTCCTGTAACATTGACCAAGCACACCTAATTTGAGAGAACCCAACTATGATGGCAATTCCCGGCGTTGCAGTTCTCGCTCTCATTTATGAAAGCAGCACTTCCCTGGTTTACCGCGGCCACAACGAGCAGAACAACCAACCTGTTATTATCAAACTTATCAAAGAAGACTATCCGACTCCTGAAGAACTGAATAGATACAAGCGCGAATATGAGATCACTGCCAACTTAAGCCTGTTGGACGGAGTTGTGAAAGTGTATAAGTTGCAACAGGTTAGAAATAGTCTGGCAATGATCTTAGAAGATTTTGGCGGGGAATCTTTAAAAATATTTATGGGCTCCCAAAAATTCACTATTTTAGGATTTCTGACTACGGCTATCAAAGTTGCTGAAACTTTGGGCGAAATTCACGGAAAAAATGTAATTCATAAAGATATAAATCCATCTAATATAGTTTTTAATCCGGCTACAGGACAAGTGAAACTCATAGATTTCAGCATCTCAACAGCATCCAATCTCGAAAATATTACCAATAAAAATCCCAATTTTTTAGAAGGCACTTTAGCCTATATGTCTCCCGAACAAACCGGCAGAATGAACCGGGTAGTCGATTACCGCACCGACTTTTATTCCCTCGGCGTGACCTTCTATGAAATCCTGGCCGGACAACTCCCTTTTCCCACTACAGATCCGATGGAGTTAGTTCACTGTCACATTGCCAAACAGCCAGTACCTCTCGCTGAAATTGCCCCAGAAATTCCTCAAGCTGTTTCAGATATTGTGATGAAATTGTTAGCAAAAACCGCTGAGGAGCGCTATCAAAGTGCTTGGGGACTAAAAGCAGATTTGGAATCCTGCCTGTTTCAGTGGCAAACATCTGGGTTTGTTTCGGATTTTCCTCTCGGTCGCCAAGATATTTCCGACAAATTTCAAATACCTCAAAAACTTTACGGCAGACAGCGAGAAGTTGAAACTCTTTTAGCCGCATTTGAACGGGTAGCAGCAACAAATAATCGAGGCTACCGCACCGACGAATCTCAAATTTCTGTAATCAAAAAAGAGATCAAATCGAAAAAAGAAATTCCCCTGTCAGTTTTGGCTAGAGGACAGCATAAATCCCGCAGCGAGATGATGCTGATTGCCGGTTATTCCGGCATTGGCAAATCTGCAATGGTGAAGATTTTAGACAAACCTATTACCCGCAGGCGCGGCTATTTTATTTGGGGAAAGTTTGACCAGTACAAGCGGACTATTCCTTACTCGGCCGTTGTCAGCGCTTTTTCGGAATTGGTGCGGCAACTGTTAACTGAAAGCGAGGCTCAATTAGCAGTTTGGCGCGAAAAACTCCGCACTTCCTTCGGTCAAAACGGGCAAATTATTATTGATGTTATTCCCGAAGTTGAACTAATTGTCGGCGCTCAGTCTCCTGTAGCTGAATTGGGGCCGACGGAATCTCTGAACCGCTTTAATTTAGTATTTCAAAATTTCATTCGCGTATTTTGCCAGCCAGAACATCCGCTGGTCATTTTTCTCGACGATTTGCAGTGGGCTGATTCTGCTACTCTCAAGCTGATCGAATTGATGATGACAGATGAAGCTACGCAATATCTGTTTTTAATTGGCGCTTATCGGGATAATGAAGTTAGTCCTACTCATCCTTTAATGATGACTTTGGAGACGCTGCGAAATCAGGAAGCTATCATTAATCAAATTGCTTTGTCGCCGCTGGGGGTGGAAAACATAACTCATTTGATTGCGGAGACTTTGCACAGCGATCGCGAATCTGTCAAACCGTTAGCTGAATTGGTAATCAGCAAAACCGACGGCAATCCTTTTTTTGTCAATCAATTCCTACAAACATTGTATCAGGAAAACCTGCTAGTTTTTCACCCGCCACAGTCGGGGAGCAAGGGCGGCTGGCATTGGGATATGACTCAAATTGAGCAGTGCGCTATCACTGACAATGTAGTAGATTTGATGGTACAAAAATTGAGAAAACTGCCAAGTTCAACGCAGCAAGTTTTGCGTTTGGTGGCTTGTTTGGGCAACGAATTTGACTTGAATACTCTTTCTTTAATTAATGAAAAAGAAGCATCGGAAACTTTTTCTCACCTGTTGCCCGCGATTAAGTCGGGACTGATTCTGCCAACTTCGGAATTGGAAAGCAAGTCATTAGATTACGTGATGTTTCCGCTATTAATTCTGAATTATAAATTTTTGCACGATCGCGTACAACAAGCAGCTTACGCTCTGATCGACGACTCGCAAAAAAAGGCAGTTCACCTGAAAATAGGCAGGCAAATCCTAGAAAACACTCCGGCTGAATATCGCGCTGACAGAATCTTTGAATTAGTCGATCACTTGAATGTGGCTCGATCGCTAATTAGAGACGATCGAGAATTAATTGAACTGGCCACGCTGAATTTAGACGCGGCCCGCAGAGCCAAAGATGCCACTGCTTATGTTGCTGCCTTGCAGTATTTGACGGCAGGCATGGACGGTTTGAGCGCCGATATTTGGGATTCCCACTATGACTTAGCCTTTGCTTTGCACATGGAGCGGGCAAATGTCGAGTATTTAAACGGTTATTTCGAGAACTCCGAAGAATTTATTAATATAACTCTGGAAAAAGCGCGATCGCCCTTAGAAAAGGTAGAAATTTACAACCTGCTGATCGTGCAGTACACCCTGCGGGCGAAGTACGAAGAAGCCGTTAAAGCCGGAATCACAGCTTTAGACTTGCTAGGCATTGACTTGCCGCTAGATGGGCTACAAAAAGTCATATCCGAAGAATTTGCAACAGCCACAAATATTTTAGCAGGTAGAGAAATAGCTTCCCTAATTGACGCCCCCGAAATGACTGTACCAGACAAAAAAGTTGCAGTCAAGTTAATTACAAACTTGCTGACATCGGCGTACCTCAAAAATCCCGACTTGTGGAAAGTCAGCGTTTTAAAAGGAGTCAATCTTTCTCTACAATACGGTTTAGTACCCGAAGCATCTCTTTGCTATGCTGGCTACGGTATGTTTTTAAACGCAGTTTCGGGAGATTACAAAGCTGCGTATCAATTCGGCTTGCTCTCGCTGAATCTCAGCGAAAAATCTGGCAATATCGGCTTGAAATGCAGAGCTTGTTCATCTCTGGTCAGTATTTTTTATTACTGGTTCAACCACATCAAAGATTCCCACGCGATCAGCAATGAAGGATATCAAGCAGCTTTAGAATCTGGAGATTTAGAGTATGCGGGTTATATCCTGTCCAACCGCATAGCTAACTCATTTTTTCAAGGTAAAGAAATCTCGCAAATTCTCGCCGACACGAGCAGGTATTTGCAGTTCAGCCAAAAAACCAAAAATCAGCTTGTAACCGATATATTATTGGGAGTAGAGTTAATCCTGCGTAACTTGAGCAAACTAACTCCTGAAAAGTTTGTATTTGAAAGCGAAGATATCAGCGAAGCTGAATACGTACACAACTGTCAAGTTCATCAGAATTTGTACTCGCTCTGCCTTTATCAGATTCGCAAATGCCAGGTAATGTACTGGTACGGCAACTTCAACGAAGCGCTACAACTAGCTTTTGAAGTAGAAAAACAGCTATCTTTTATTACCGGAGCCATACCCGCTACTGAATGGAATTTTTTCTTTTCTCTAACTTTAGCCGCCGTTTTCCCAAATGTTTCAGAAGAGAAGCAAAAGGAATACTTGGAAAAATTAGAGGAAAACCAAAAACAGATGAAAATTTGGGCAGACAATTGTGCCGAAAATTTTCTGCACAAGTACCTTTTAGTACAAGCAGAAATAGCCAGAATTTCCAAGAAAGATTCAGAAGCTGTAGAATTGTACGATTTCTCTATAAATTTAGCCCAAGACAATGAGTTTGTCCAAAATGAAGCGCTAGCTAATGAACTAGCAGCTAAGTTTTGGTTGAGTAAAGGCAAGTATCAATATGCCAAAATCCACTTGCGCGAAGCTCACTCGTGCTACTTGCGCTGGGGTGCAGTTCGCAAAGTAGAAGATTTAGAACAGAAGTATCCGCAGTTGCGGGAAATGACGCCGATTAACGGAAGTTTTAACAACAGTCAAACTACCACAACTATTCATACTTCTACTGGCAGCGATGCGAGAGTGCTGGATTTGGCAACGGTAATGAAAGCATCTCTGGCGATTTCTAGCGAAATTGTCCTCGATAAGTTGCTGGCTTCTTTGATGAGAATATCTTTGGAAAATGCGGGGGCTCAATTAGGTTTTCTGATTTTAGTCAGAGATGGTCAACTGTTGATTTCAGCTAAAGCGTCAGTATTTGCTGAAGATGTAGCTGTGCTGCAATTTACGCCTGTTGGAGACTATCAGGATTTACCTGTGACGGTGATTAATTATGTGGAAAGGACTCGCTCGGATTTGGTGTTGAGCAATGCGGCGGCTGAGGGACTATTCACAGCCGATCCTTACATCGCTAAACACAAACTGCAATCTATTTTGTGTACTCCAATCATCAATCAAGGCAAACTGATCGGCATTCTTTATTTAGAAAACAATTTGACTGTCGGAGCATTTACTCCCCACAGATTAGAAGTTTTAAGGTTGCTTTCTTCCCAAGTTGCTATTTCTTTGGAAAATGCTCTGCTTTACAATTCTGTGGAACAGAAAGTGCAAGAACGGACGCAGGAGTTAAATGAAAAGAACGAGCGTTTAGAACAAACTTTGCGCGAACTGAAACTAACTCAAGCTCAATTAATCCAAACTGAGAAGATGTCTAGTTTGGGGCAAATGGTCGCTGGTGTCGCTCACGAAATTAATAATCCTGTAAGTTTTATCTACGGCAATCTTAATCCGGCTAGCGAATACGTTAAAGACTTGCTAAAATTGATTGAGCTTTACCAGCAGCACTATCCAGAACCTGCTGAGGAAATTCTCGAAGAAATAGAAACAATTGAGCTGGAATTCTTGAGCGAGGATTTGCAAAAGTTGCTGGATTCCATGAAAGTAGGAGCGGAAAGAATCCGGGATATTGTGCTAAGCTTGCGGAATTTCTCGCGCCTCGACGAAGCGCAAATGAAGTCGGTAGATATCCATCAAGGCATCGACAGTACGGTGATGTTGCTGCAACCGCGCCTGAGAAAAGAGGGCGGGCGTTTGGGAATTGAGGTGATTAGAAATTACAGCACGCTACCCCTAATTACTTGTTATGCGTCTCAGTTGAATCAGGTATTTATGAATATTTTGACAAATGCGATCGATGCTCTCCTCGTAGCAAGAGATTACCCGGAAAACTCTCATCAACAGCCTACGATTACAATTTCTACAGAGGTGACAGACAGGAATTCTGCCATAATTAGAATTGCCGACAGCGGGCCAGGGATGAGCACTGAGGTGCTGCACAAGATATTCGATCCATTTTTTACAACTAAGCCCGTGGGTTCGGGAACGGGTTTGGGATTGTCTATTTCTCACTCGATTGTTGTCAGTTCTCATGGCGGAAAATTGACTTGCATTTCTGCACCCGGAGAGGGGAGCGAGTTTATTATTGAAATTCCGATCGCCCCCAGGCAAGTTTTGTAACCGGCGCTACCATCAACCAACATCCCCAAATAAATTACAGTTAGCAACCCTTAACAATCCGGCCACGCATTGCGTTTACCTGATATCTTTCACCATTTTCATGAACAGGCTTTCGGGCCTGTTCCACAAAAAATGAATTTCTTGTGGGGTGCGCCCCCGAACCCGCCCATAAAAACCTTATTGAGAATCGTGTAACATCTCAGTTTACTAAACTTTGAATTCGCAATTTAAACTCGGCGAAAACTCTGTAGCAAAGTCGAGCGATCTGGTTTTCCTAAAAGGGCGATCGCCCTTTTGCAGCCGCACTGAGGGCTTTTCATCACGACGAGGTGGCAATGCTCCGGGAAAGGATAAAAAGTGTCAGATTTTTAATTAAAAAAGTAAATAGTGTGTGTATCTTCATGATCGAACTGTAGATAGTAGATCATACTAAAATAAAAGTAATTTCACATCATGAAGATACGTCACTTCGGCAAAACTCAGGCGATCCCATTGCAGCTCATACTGATGGTGCCATTTGTTTTGCAAATCTGTGGAGCGGTCGGTTTGGTGGGATATTTGTCGTTCAAAAATGGGCAAAAAGCGGTAAACGACCTGGCGGATCGGTTGATGGATCGAACCAGCAGTACGGTGAATCAACATCTGAATGCTTATTTATCTATTCCGCATCAAGTGATTCAGATTAACGCCGAGGCGATTCGGATGGGATTGCTGGATGTGCGCGATCGCCAAACCGTCGCTAAGTATTTCTGGCACCAAATGCAGGCCTATGACCTAAGCTTCATCGGCATTGGACTGACCACGGGTGAGGGAGTAGGAGCCGGACGCTACGACGGCAAAACCGTCGTGATTGATGATTGGAGTCCGAAACCGCCGAATAATGTCAGCAGTTACGCCACCGATAGCAAAGGCGATCGCACTCACGTCCTGACTATTTATGATTGGAACAACTTCCAAGAACCCTGGTACACCGAGCCCGTGAAAGCAGGTAAACCCATGTGGTCGCGGATCGTCACCATGAATTATCCCAATTATCCCTACATCGTTGCCTCCGCTGGTCGCCCCATCTATGACGCAAATAATCGCTTGCTAGGAATGGTTGGAGTCGATATCCATCTGTTGAAACTGAGCGATTTCTTACGGAATATAGATGTCAGTAGCTCAGGGCAGGTTTTCATCATGGAACGAAATGGGCTGTTGATCGCAAATTCTGCGAAAGAACAACCCTTTACCACCGTCAAAGACGAGATTCGGCGTTTGAAGGCGATCGACAGTGGCAATCCCATAGTGCAGGGAATTGCCAAACAAATCCAGCAACGCTTCAAAGGGTTTCAATCCATTTCTGGAAACACGGATCTCCGACTTGATTTTCAGGGAGAACTCTACTATGTGCAAGTCACTCCTTGGCGCGACCAATATGGATTGGATTGGTTAGTGGTGGTGAGTGTGCCCGAAAGCGAGTTCATGGCACAGATTGATGCCAACACTCGCACCACAATCTTGCTCTGCTTAGCAGCATTGGGGGTAGCTTGTGGGATGGGCGTTATTACCTCCAGTTGGATTGCGCGTCCGATTCTGCGACTGAATCGGGCGAGTGAGGCAATAACATCTGGCAACTTCGACCAAGCTGTAGAAGACAGCCGTATTCAAGAACTCAACGCCCTTGCCAACTCCTTTAACCACATGGCAACACAACTGCGCGAATCGTTTACCGCCTTAGAAAAAAGTAATGCAGAATTAGAAGACCGGGTGGAAGACCGCACCGTTGAACTCAAAAACGCCCTAAGTGAGTTGCAACGCACCCAATCACAGATAATTCAGAGCGAAAAAATGTCTAGTTTGGGGCAACTGGTTGCTGGAGTCGCCCACGAAATTAACAACCCGGTCAACTTCATTCACGGCAACCTCGTCCATACACAGGAATACGCCCAAGATTTGTTAGGGTTCGTGCAGCTTTATCAACAGCACTATCCTAACCCTGCTGACGAAATTCAAATAGCAGCCGAAGAAATCGACCTGGAGTTCTTGCAAGAAGACCTGCCCAAAATGCTGTCTTCGATGAAAATGGGTACCGATCGCATCCGCCAAATTGTCCTGTCGTTGCGGAACTTTTCGCGGATGGACGAAGCAGAGTTTAAACCAGTGGATATCCATGAGGGTATTAACAGCACCCTACTGATTTTGCAACACCGCCTCAAAGATAGACCGGAACGATCGTCTATTGAGGTGATTCAAAACTACGGTTCTCTACCCCTGGTGGAATGCTACGCCGGACAACTCAATCAGGTGTTTATGAATATTCTCACCAATGCGATCGATGCTCTCCTCGTAGCAAGACATTGCCAGGAAAACTCTCATCAACAGCCTACGATTACAATTTCTACAGAGGTGACTGACAGGAATTCTGTCATAATTAGAATTGCCGACAACGGGCCGGGGATGAGCACTGAGGTGCTGCACAAGATATTCGATCCATTTTTTACAACTAAGCCCGTGGGTTCGGGAACTGGTTTGGGATTGTCTATTTCTCACTCGATTGTTGTGAGTTCTCATGGCGGAAAATTGACTTGCGTTTCTGCACCCGGAGAGGGGAGCGAGTTTATTATTGAAATTCCGATCGCCCCCAGGCAAGTTTTGTAATCGGCGCCACCATCAACCCACAGCATTGCTGAATGAGTAATGATGTTTCAGGGAAAATGGAAGAATAAACGTCTCTACCTCTCTTTATCTGCGTAAATCCGCGTCCATCCATTGTCATCTGCGGTGAATACATTCTCTTTTTTTAACCGCAGATTAGGGCAGATAAACACAGATTAACGCAGATGAATTAGATATATTCCGGTTGCGCCGTTCGTGATTTTTGACCATTATGCGAAGCTGAGTGGGCATCGCTGTTGAAGGAATTCATAAAATAAATTAGTGATAAAGTTTCCAGCATTCTCGCGCAATTTCCCAATCCTCCTGCGTGTGAATTACCAAAATTCTTACGGCAGAATCCACTGCCGCAATATCTTGATCAAGTGGTGAATGTTGATTTTTATCCCCATCCAATTTTAACCCGATAAATCCAAAAGCTTCGCAAGCGGCAGCCCGTACAATAGCAGAATTTTCCCCAACTCCCGCCGTAAAAATTAAAGCATCCAACCCTCCTAAACTGGCCAGCATGGCACCAATTCCGGCACGCAAACGGTGGATGTAAATATCCAAAGCAAGTTGAGCTCTCTGATTACCTTGGGCGATCGCATCTCCAATCTGCCGCAGATCGCTAGACACCCCTGAAATCCCTTTTAAACCAGAATTTCGATTGAGAATACCATCAAGTTTCTCAGCAGTAAAATCGGATTGTTTTAACAGATGAATGATAATGCCTGGATCGATCGAACCCGATCGACTTCCCATCATCAAACCTTCCAGAGGCGTAAATCCCATCGTGGTGTCAACACTCCAGCCACCGCGAATGGCCGCCAGAGAACATCCGTTGCCCAAATGACAGCTAACTAACCGCAAATCTGCCACATCTTGACCCAGAATGTCGGCGGCCCGACGCGCGCAATATTGATGGCTAATCCCGTGAAAACCGTAACGGCGAATCCCATTTTCCAGCCATTCATAGGGGCCGGGATAAACAAAGGCTGCGGGCGGCAATTGTGCGTGAAAAGCTGTATCAAATACTGCTACTTGCGGCACATTTGGGAGAATTTTTTCAATCGCTTCGATACCTTCGAGGTTAACGGGATTGTGAACGGGGGCGAAAACAGATAAACGGGCGATCGCCTTTTTAACATCCGGCGAAATTAACGTACTTTGCTGATAATCTTGTCCGCCGTGTACGACGCGGTGGCCGACAATATCAATCTCTTTTAAATCATTAATTGTTTGAGTTCTTCCCCTCCAAAGACTCTGCAGCATTCGAGAAATAGCATCTTTGCGAGAGTCTGAGGCAAACTCCTCTTCAAGCCGATCGCCTTTTGCTGTTTTGACTGTCAACTCTGCTATACCCTGCTGGTGAGTCCAATCAATTTGAGCTGACCAGAGGGGTTGCAAAGGTCGATCGGGGAGGACATCGTTTAACTCGTAAAGACAGCTTTTTTGACTGCTAGAACCCGCATTTAACACCAGTATTTTCATGCTTTATTATTTCCTGTTGATTCGTTCTTTCGATCGCTAGGCGATTGCAATCGCATCTTGTCCAACTTTCATCCGCCTGCACAGACTAAGAAACCTTGAGATCCTGGGAAAATTTTTAAGAAATATGTCGAAAAATTAACTGTTAATGCAATGTGTAGCGAACAGTTGCATTTTTTTGATATATCTTCTATGCACATTTTCGTTTACTAAAGTTTAAGGAGTCGATCGATGTTTACACCAATTTTACTTGCCGTTGCCCCCAGAACCATAGAGTGGAGCCCCACGATCGGTTTGATTATGATTCTTTGCAATATTTTAGCTATTGCGATCGGCAAATCAACCATCCAAAAGCCTCACACAGGCCCAGCAATGCCCTCATCGAGTATGTTCGGCGGTTTGAGTTTGGGTGCAGTTGTGGGAACTATGGCCTTTGGTCATATTTTGGGAGCAGGTGCTATTTTAGGATTGTCTAACATAGGCGCGATTTAGTTGCAGAATGTAGGTGCGATCCCGCACCTTACCGGCAATTTCAAGTACCGGGCAAATTGCGGAGGTTTTCATCCATGTACGATCGATCGCCCAAAACCTCCAGCAGCGGCCCGTGCACCTCAAACTTGACAATACTGACAGAAGCTGCTAAAGCGGCAATGCGATCGCGATAACGTCCCAAATCAATCCCCAACAAACTGCACAGAATAATTCTAATAGTCGCTTTGTGCGAGACAACCAAAACATTACCGTTTTTGTACTTTTCCTCAATTTCTGCGATAACTAAGGAAGCTCTACTGGCAATTTGCACAGAAGTTTCGCCGCCGTTTGGTGCATTCCAAGCAGGTTCTGTCAGCCAGTTAATATAATCTTCTGCGTATTCTTTTTTGACTGATTCTACTGTTTTGCCTTCCCACTCACCGTACTTAATTTCCCTCAGTCCGTCGCGAAGCTGCATTTCAATTCCCACAGCATCGCACAAAGGTTTTGCAGTAGCAATAGTTCGTTTCATCGGACTGACATAAACAGCCTCCCAGGGCAATTTTGCGTAAGTAGCGGCAAACTGTTCTGCCATTTGAGAACCTTCGGGCGTTAATTCTGGATCGATAGCGCCGCAGAAACCGCCTGTTTGGCTGTAAGTCGTTTCACCGTGTCGTACAAAGTAGATTCTTAAGCTCATGAGTTAGTTAATTGTGTGTGAATTTTACTATATTAGCAAAAGAGTTTAAAAAACTCCTTCAAATCATCGAGAGCAGGATTATCCCAATCCCAAATATCTTTTTTGTGTTCCATAACATAATCAAACCCAGACATACTGCATTTTTTTCCAGCTTGCGTCTGTTCCTGATTTGAGCAAGTATCATACCTGAGATAGATGCTCACCCAGAATTTATCAAAACCTTTCTGGTTAATTTGCTGTCCCTGGCTTTCTATACAAGTTTTCCAGCTATTCAAACAATCAGCATGAGGTGATTCTCTAGCCTTTATTGCCTTTAAAAGCGTTTCCAGTTCGCCTATACCTCCAACATTTGTAAAGTAACAAGCCAATTTTGCAGTTGTTCCATTATCTCCCCAAATATCTATAAATTGTTTAGTGCTTGACAAAGTTTCTGATTCAAACACCTGTTGTATACATTCATTTACGAATTCCAGCCGCTCTGCCTCTGAATAGTTATCAATATCAATAATAATCCCAATTTTTTCTATATCTCTTTTTTGAAGGTCGGCTTCTAAAGCTTTTAAAGTAGTGATTAACTTTGTTTCGCTCAATCCTTCCAAACGTTCATAATCATCTATGTAAATAGGTTTTTCTACCTGGATCTCGCAGTTTAGTTGGGCAACCATTGCCTGCATAAAAATTGCATCATTTTTACTTTCTACTATGACAATATTACTCACCTCTCACTCCTTTTTGATGCTCTAGTGCGTAATTCAAAGTTTCTAAATCGCGCCGGATTCCGATTATTTGATCTGTTTTCGGTTTCTTTGCTAGCTCAAAATATGCACTGCTCAATTTCTGATTGGGTTCTAAACCAACATCCGCAAATGCTTGCAGCATCTCTAAACTGTGAGTGGCCGCAAAAATCTGGGTATCCAGTTCAACCGCTAACCGAAATAACATTCTCCAAAACTCCCGCTGGTTTGTATAATGTATGCCATTTTCTATCTCATCGATTAGCAAGATTTTGTATTCGCTGTTTACCAGTTTAAGGATAATTTCTGCCACTCTGTTAATGGCATCTCCAAACAATGATAAAGGCAAACGCTTTTCGCCTTTTCTTCTCAAGTAGAGCGTAGGTTCCCCAATCGTAAAACTCTCTACTGATTCGATTGTAGGGTCAATAATTTGAAAAGCTTTCAAAACTTCGCTATCTTTCTCATCCAAACGCGCTTTATCGTATGCTTGTGTGAGTTCTTTTCCCGAAATCCTGATCCAGGAGGGAATGATTGGTACTTCGTCAAGAGAACTGTAATAACGCATTAAACCTTGGGCAGAAACCTCTGTTAATGACCAAGTAGATTGGTCTTCGTTTCTCATGAACTCAAAATTTATCTTATATCTAACTGAATTAATTTCTACTTTAATTTCTAATCGCTCGGTGTTATTGTTGTCGTCTTTGCCAATAATTACTATAAATTTATTTTTTATTTGTGCATAAAATAAGTTATCCCAGGCTCTATTAGGCATGGCTTGTAGGGCTTCTGATGGCTCTCTTCTCAGCACTCTTAGCATTGCTAGAATGCTAGGGTCTGGAGCAAAATTGAGAAGAAGTGCTTCTAGCAAGGCTGTCTTGCCAGCATTGTTTTTACCGCCGATTAAATTGACTCTTTCAAACCCACAAATTTTGATTTGCTCAAAGCACCTAAAATTTTGAATTTCTATTTCTTTAAGCATGACCGCCTCTTTTGAATATACAAATCCTAAATCACCGTTGATTTATGGTAAGATTAATTCTATCTTAGTTGTTTTACTCGATCCGCAACAAGCAACGATCGCCATGCAGAATGTAGATCTATTTGAAGTCATTGAACGCGATCCAACCAAGGTGAGTGGTACATGGATATTTCGGGGAACGCGCGTACCGGTTGCCGCCTTTTTCGAGAACCTTAAAGATGGAGCATCTATTGACGAGTTTCTGGAATGGTTTCCGGGAGTAACTCGCGCCCAAGTTGAGGTGCTACTCGATCGCGCGCTAGCCTCGTTAACGCAGATGGTGGCATGAAGATATTGTTCGATCAAGGTACGCCAGTACCGTTGCGCCGATCGCTGCTGAGTCATACAGTAGATACTGCTTATGAACGTGGATGGTCAACATTAGCAAATGGCGATCTGCTCGACACAGCCGAACGCGATGGGTATAATCTGCTGGTAACAACCGATCGCAACTTGCGTTATCAACAAAACCTGACAAGCCGACAAATTGCTATTGTGGTTTTGCTGTCTACTTCTTGGCCTCGCATTCAAAGGCATCAAGACGATATTCGGAACGCGATCGACACTATTGTTCCGGGCGCATACCTAGAACTTGAGATTGCTTGCTGAAGCTTTATTTAACTGATGTCACTCCCTATGATTGTCAAACTGAGATGAAACCTCGATCTTGCCTAGGTTGTATACTCGCAAAATCGTTAATTTTCTCTGTGGTTGACAATCATAGGGATGAGTAGCTTGTGCTCTACAAGCGATCGCACCTAGCCCGGTGCACCCGATCGCACGGTTTGATCTCCTGTCGTTGTCGGATCTTTCGTTTCCTTCGGCGCTTCCGACGAAACCGGGCCCGCGTGCGGCCACTTCCAGTCGCGGACTTCCGGCATATCATCGCCGTGTTCGTTGATATAGTGCCTGTGTTCGATCAGCTTGTCACGGATAGCTTGTTTGCCGTAAGCTGCGACAGAACTCAGTTTCGGAACGCGATCGAGTACATCTGCAACTAAATGGAATCGATCGAGGTCATTAATCACCACCATATCAAACGGCGTCGTAGTCGTTCCCTCTTCCTTGTAACCCCGAACGTGAATATTCGAGTGATTTGTCCGGCGATAAGTCAAGCGGTGAATCAGCCAAGGATAGCCGTGAAAAGCAAAAATCACCGGCTTATCTTTCGTGAACAAAGTATCAAAATCCTTGTCAGACAAACCGTGGGGATGTTCGCTAGCAGGTTGCAGCGTCATCAAATCCACCACATTCACCACCCGTACTTTTAAATCGGGATAATCTCGGCGGAGAATGTCAACAGCAGCCAAAGTTTCCAGCGTCGGAACATCACCCGCGCAAGCCATCACCACATCCGGTTCGCCACCTTTATCGTTGCTGGCCCACTCCCAAATGCCGATGCCGGCGGTACAGTGTTTAATCGCAGAATCCATATCCAAATACTGCAATGCCGGCTGCTTCCCTGCAATAATCACGTTGACATAGTGGCGGCTGCGGAGACAGTGATCCGTTACAGACAGCAAAGTATTCGCATCCGGCGGCAAATAAATCCGCACAACCTCGGCTTTCTTGTTAATTACGTGGTCGATAAAACCCGGATCTTGGTGAGAAAAACCGTTGTGGTCTTGCCGCCAAACGTGAGAAGTTAGCAGGTAGTTGAGAGAGGCGATCGGTCGGCGCCAAGGAATGTGACGAGTAGTTTTCAACCACTTGGCGTGTTGGTTGAACATCGAATCGATGATGTGAATAAACGCCTCGTAGCAGGAGAAAAAGCCGTGGCGTCCCGTCAGCAAATAGCCTTCCAGCCATCCCTGACATAGATGTTCGCTGAGGACTTCCATCACCCGGCCGTCGGGGGAGATGTGGTCGTCTTCGGGCAAAATTTCTCCCGCCCACATCCGGTTCGTCAGTTCAAACACCGGATCGAGGCGGTTTGAGGCCGTCTCGTCGGGCCCGACAATGCGGAAATTGGCGTTTTCCTGATTTAGTTTCATCACGTCTCGCAGGAAGCGGCCGGAAACGCGGGTTGCTTCTGCCATTACAGTGCCCGGTTTTTGCACGTCAACGGCGTAGTCTTCAAATTTCGGCATTTTCAAGTCTCGCAGCAGCAGACCGCCGTTAGCGTGGGGATTTGCCCCCATGCGTCGAGCTCCCTTGGGTGCGAGTTCTGCTAATTCGGGAATTAACTTGCCGTTTTCGTCGAAGAGTTCTTCCGGCTTGTAGCTTTTCATCCAATCTTCCAGGAGTTGGACGTGTCCCGGCTTAGAAGCCATTTCCGAAAGTGGGACTTGGTGCGATCGCCAATAATCCTCTGTTTTCTTACCGTCAACTTCCTTCGGCCCCGTCCAGCCTTTGGGAGTTTTCATCACAATCATCGGCCACTGGGGACGGCCGGAATAGCCCTCTGTCCGGGCTTTTTCCTGAATCGCCTTAATTTCGCCGATCGCGGTATCGAGAGTTGCAGCCATCAACTGGTGCATGGTTTCCGGGTCTGAACCTTCCACCCAATAAGGTTTGTAGCCGTAACCGACCATTAAACTTTCCAATTCCTCCTGCGGAATGCGGGCCAACAGAGTTGGATTGGCAATTTTGTAGCCATTCAAGTGCAAAATCGGCAACACGGCCCCGTCGCGAACCGGGTTGAGAAACTTGTTAGAATGCCAGCTAGCAGCTAGCGGGCCGCTTTCGGCTTCCCCGTCGCCGACAACGGCCGCCACAATCAAATCGGGATTGTCGAAGACTGCCCCGTAAGCGTGCACCAGGGCGTAGCCGAGTTCGCCGCCTTCGTGAATCGAACCGGGGGTTTCCGGGGCGACGTGGCTGGGGATACCGCCGGGAAAGGAGAACTGTTTGAACAGCCGTTTGATACCCTCTTCATCTTCGGAAATGTTCGAGTAATATTCGGTATAAGTGCCTTCGAGATAGGTGTTGGCGACCAAGCCCGGCCCGCCGTGTCCGGGGCCTGCGATGTAGATGGCGTTGAGGTCTTGGGCTTTGATGATGCGGTTGAGGTGAACGTAGATGAAGTTTAAACCTGGAGTAGTGCCCCAATGTCCGAGGAGTCTCGGTTTGACGTGTTCGATTTTGAGGGGTTCTTTGAGTAGGGGGTTGTCGAGGAGATAGATTTGTCCGACGGATAGGTAGTTTGCCGCCCGCCAGTAGGCGTTCATTTTGTGTAGTTCTGAGTCGGAAAGCGGCTTTAATTGCGGGATATCGGTTGTTCCTAGCATCATCAGCGATTGACTCCTAAGTTGTGGTTGTTTTGTAAAGTGCGATCGAGAAGTGCGATCGATATTAATTTGTTATAGCAGACTTTTTGTATTTAACCTCCATGTCTTCCACGCAAACTATTGAATTCTAGCTCCTTTATGCCTAAATAAAAGTTTAAATCAATGTTAATTTCTGGCTAAACATCGCACAGTTCTGCTCGAAGAAAGACTACGATTTTCGGGGATCAAGGAATTCAGCAATAGAAAATAGGATTTACACCAGATTTTGCGTAGAGTGTGCATTGCGAACCGATCCGTATATGTTGCGAGTGGTGCGATATGTTGTGCAAGTCCCCAAAAAGATACTTCTCAAGGGAGAGGTCATAAGGATTTATAGGTGAAGTTAATTTTACTTTGTGCCTGCAGATGGCTGATACCAGTTATCAAAAAAAATCCCACTGTAGGCAATATCAAAAGCTTTAAGTCCTCAGTCATTCCCAATTCTTTAATCTCAAATATAAAATGGTATGAGTCGTTTTGGGTTAAAGTTTTTTAGGTTCGTTTAAGCTCCGGGTAAAAGGGGGAGCAATTTTTATAAGGAGAGAGATTTAGCCTGAAGTTAAAAAGATATAGTAATGCTATTTCATTTGTGAAAGGGCTTTTTTTTATGAACTGCAGAGGGCGCAGATGGCGCAGAGGAAGAGAGGAGAGAGAAAGGAATTGCGTATAATAGCAAATAGATATTATAGCAATCCTTGCAGGAGTCGTAAAAAGATGTAGGGGTAGTGCTAAGAGTGCCTACCCCGGCCTCATGGGGGCAACCACGGGGGGTTTGCCCCTACAAGGATTACACAAATGATTTAGGATTGCTATATCTAATTATTAACCCAAAATTTAGCTAACACCTGGCAATGAATTAGCCAAACTCCCGGTGTCTGTGGCGGTGATGCTTGTATGAGAAACACTCGCATTCCTGTTTGGGTACTGGAAAGTTTTCGTCGTTTGGGTATGAACGAGTCTCGACTTTTAAATAACTATCCCACACTAATAGCTACTGATTTAGCAAATGCCTGGGCTTATGCGGCAGCTTTTCCCGAGGAAATTGAAATAGCTATCCGCGAGAATGACGAGGATTGAAATGATGGCGCGTCTTTATGGTGACGAACAATTTCCCAGAGAGGTTGTAGAATTGCTGCGCCAGATGGGGGACAATATTCTGACAGTGCAAGCAGCCGGAAAGGATAACCCAAAAAATCCGGACGCAGAAGTGTTAGCTTTTACAGTCAGTGAAAATCGAGCTGTTTTAACTCAAAATTGCCGTTATTTTATCAGACTGCACAGCTTACAGTCTGACCCTGCTGGAATTATTGTCTGTAGGGGAGAGGATGATTTAACAAGAAGGGCTGGTAACATTAATCAAGCTATTTCCTCACTTGAAACATTAACAGGTCAAGTGATTTGAGTCGATCGCACTCTCGTCGCCATCTATATCTTAAGCGATCGCCACAAAGTAAACTCAAGCAATCTCAATCCGAAAATCACTGCATCGGTTTGATTGCTGGCTAGATGCCATCGCCGATATTTCCCGCTGAAAAAACCTAGGAGGCGACTAAAACAGGACACTGTGAAATCCGGCAAATATTGGACACAGTTGGCTGGTGGGAAACGACTCGCAGTTCGTGAGCATAGCGGGGACGCGGGTCATTTTCTAACCAGATGGGCGGTACCATCATCACTTCATAGTAAGCGATCTTATGCAAAACCCCGGGCTGGGATTTCAACTCCACTGTTAAGCCCGCTCGGTACTCAAATGCTTCTTCCCAGTCTAAGTTTTCATTGATACCCATAGCGATCGCGCCTCTTAATCTTGTTTCTTTTCTCAATTGTAGAGCGCTACATAAAAGATTGGGTACTTTCTGTTGCTTATGATACAATTTTTAACCTTATATGTTCGATCCATGACAATTTAACAGAGAGCAGCAATTGTCAATAAGTAAATAGGATGATTTTGCTGACGGGTGACAAGTAAGCAGAAAAGCTAGGCTTGACAAGAGTTGGAGTTGAGATGTCTCAAAAAAAATAAGGGCGATCGAACCGCAAAGACGCTGATGACACAAAGGAAGATAAGAGAATTTTAAGGACGGAAGTACAAACCTATTTTTGCAAACTTGGTTAATATTTTATAAGTCAGCCTTAATTTGGAACTGGTATAAACACATGATTATCTAGCCCCAAAACACTACATCTAGCCTTTCGATCTCTCATATGAGGTACTCATGGGCATAGGCCTCCGTGGCCTCCGTGGGCATATCTCACTTTTTTGAGAACCGCTATATTTTGTGCTTTGTCAAGCAAGCTATAATCAAAAAAATTATCAAAATTTTCACGCTCCCTCGATTGCAATCTAGAGTCAACTGATTCGGGCGATCGCACTATAATAGCAAATAGCTACATAATTCATAAATCCTAAAATTTCCATGACAATCAAAGAATTAGAAACACAACTTTTGGCATTAACGCCAACCGAGAAAGCTGAGGCAATCAGCATCTTAACCCAAAGCCTGAAAAACAGCGGCCGCCCGATTACAAAAACTCCCGGCGTGATGGGCGGTGATGCTTGTATTCACGAAACTCGCATTCCCGTTTGGTTGCTCGCCAGCTATCACAATGACGGCGCTACCGATGCTTTTATCCTAGACTGCTATCCCCATCTCAGTGCTGCTGATTTGGTAAATGTTTGGGCTTATGCTGAAGCTTATCCTGACGAAATTGAGGAAGCAATTAGACTGCAAGATGAGGCTGACGAAATATTAGATACACCTGAAAATATCAAATAAACCTATGGCGCGTCTCTACGCAGACGAACAATTTCCTCGGCAAGTCGTGCAAAACCTGCGGTCTTTGGGGCATGATGTCCTGACTGTTCAAGAAGCAGGAAATGCTGGACTACCTGATGAGGATGTATTAGCATTTGCCATCATTGAAAATCGGGCTGTTTTGACCGTCAACCGACGGGATTTCTTTCAACTGCACAAGCTGCAACCTGACCACTATGGTATTATTGCCTGCACGCGAGATGACGATATTGCTAGACTGACTGCTAATATTAATGATGCAATATCTACTGCTGAGACATTGACGAAAAAAGTGATTCGTGTCTATCGCTCAGGGCCGCCGTCCATATCTTAATTGAATTCAATAATAAGGAATTACCGAAGCCCTAAAATAACAAAGGCTCCTTAAGGAGCCTTCGCCAAAATATAAATTTTGGTATTCAGAACGTCTTTACCGGAATTCCTAGACCCTCGTGGGTAACGGGATGTCATGATTAAATCATGTCTGCTGCATCCATAGGTCTAATATAATTCATGGTTTGGATCTGTGTCAAGTTTTACTCAAGCAAAGTATTAAAATTTTCCAGTGTGGGCGATTTGCGGTATAGTACGCTTTCTAGTTCTGGATTGCCGCAGTTTTGTCGTGAAAGTCGATCGCGCATATCGCCTTTTTGGCGGCTGAGGAGATTTTAGACCAACGAGAGGTGAGGGATATGGGGTTTGGGCGGCGTTGGGGGCGCGAGATCAGCATATTTAGCATTTTACATCTTCAATATTTTCTTGAATTCCTCCAAAGTTGGCGTTGGCTTAATTCGATGGATCATGCGATGACAGTTGGAGCAAAGAACCGTAAAGTCTTGTATTGGATCTAATTTAATTTTCGCCTTGCTCAAGCTTGATATTGGAACAGTATGATGCGCCTCTATAAATTGCTTGCCTACTTCTCCATATCGAGCTTCAAAGTTGAAATCGCAAGCTTTGCATATATAACCTTGCAACTGCTTGACTTTTTTAGATAAACTTTGGTTTCTTTCAGTAACTCTATGTATTCTATATTTTGTCAAATCTTCAAACCAGTCGTCTTTTTTTGGCTCGGAGTTCTGAATATCATTTATTAAAAAAACTTTTTCAAAAAGAGTAAAGTAAATTTCTAGGAGTTTATTGAGGTCGTCAGTCAATACCTCATCATCAGGTATCTCATTTCTAGGGTAAAATTTGGATGCAATGTTACCTGCTTCATAAGCCTGCCCCAATCTTCTAGCGTCTTTTTTAGAAATGAAAGTTAGCTTTAAGTCTAGTGAATCAGAAAAATCTTTAATCGCTTCTTCTCCAAGGGTATCTCTAAAAAATATTGCTTGATTTCTCACCATATTTCTTGATCCAGGAAGCCCACACTCATCGCGTATATCTGCAATACCCTGATTTAAAGAAAGATAAACACCAGAGCCATCCACAGGGAAAAAGTAAACACAGTAAAATCCTGAAGTTACAGTCTCAGTGACTAATTTATTAAATATTGCAATCCAAGGAACTTTAGCCCAAGCACCGTTACCGGCCGAAGCTTTAATGCTGTACATATCGGGGAGATGTAAGAATGACTCTATAGATTTTGGGATCGTCTTTCTGAAATAGCTAGCAAATTGGTGTCCTGTAAAGCTATCTTTGCTAGCTTCTGGATACTCAAGAACTACTTTCTCCAGGCAATGTTTAAGCACCATATGATACGGCCTCAATATTGATAGTGAGATTGATTGGTTGGCCTCCAGAAGATCGAGGAATTATTAGGTCAAAGGACATGAACTCATTTGTATATTTTTCCATATATTCCCGAAATAGACTCCTGTTTTTTTACGAGAAAATTCCCTTATAATATGGTAGCGGATCGAGTAGGGTGCGTCCCCAGAGAAACTTTAATTACTGCATTCTCCATCGAAAGGGACGCACCCTACAAGCCACTAAATTTCTAGTAGCGCGGTTTACGGACATGAGGCTGCTATAACTTTAGCGTTAATTAAGGTAAAAATCCCATCTAGTTCTAGTAAGCTTGCTAATTCTACAACCTCTTCTGAAGTTAAAAGATTAGCCTTTTTTCTGTCGGCTAGTTCTTCTAATCTAGTTTGCAGGTTTTCCGTAAATTTGAATAAGTAAAGATTTCTGACTTTCTCAATCGAAATCTCACGATCGATCCAGTAGGAAGGTTGTACCATAAGTTCAGCTATCATGGTGATTCAATTACTCCAATTACTACATGGATAGTTTTGATTATATCATGAGAACGAAAGGATTACTTTAGAAAGAGCCGACCTACTTACGCACGGCGCGATCGAAGAAACCGGGTTTTTTACCGAATCTGTCTGCTAAAACAAATTATTGCAAAAAACCCGGTTTCTGACCGTACAGTGCGTAAATCCTGCTAACTTGACTTAGTTGTTTTCTTGGCTGTTGTGGCAGTCGCCGTCTTCTTAGCAGTGGTTTTCTTCGCCGCAGTCTCCGTCTTTTTAGCAGTGGTTTTCTTCGCCGCAGTTTCTGACTTCGCCGCAGTGGTTTTCTTCGCAGTAGTTGTTTTCTTCGCCGCAGTTTCCGATTTCGCCGCCGCAGTCTTGGTTGACTTCTTCGACTTGCTGCTAGATTTTCCGCCGCCCGCTGCTTCCTTCGCTGCTAACAAATCCAGTGCTTTTTGTAAGGTGAAATTCTCCACAGATTCATCCTTAGCCAAAGAAGCATTGATATCGCCGTGTTTCACGTAGGGCCCATAACGGCCGTCGTAAACATTGATAAGTTCTCCCGATTCTGGATGCGCGCCCAATTCCTTCAAAGGTTTAGCTGTTTTGCTGCTGCCGCGGGCGGCTTTCGGTTGCGATAACAATTCTAATGCCCGATCGAGCGTTATCGTCAAAACATCATCCGGCGGTTTGATCGATCGATAATCTTTCCCCACCTTACCCTGGTCATGCACCACATAAGGCCCGTACATCCCCAAATTAGCTTGCACCTTCGCCCCCGTCTCCGGGTGAGTGCCCAACAACCGGGGTAAAGTCAACAAACTCACCGCCATATCCAGCGTCACGCTATCCTTATCCGTCCCCTTCGGTAAAGAAGCCCGCTTCGGTTTCTTGTTCGTTTCCGAAACATCCCCTAACTGAACGTATGGCCCATAACTGCCAATCAGCACATAAATCGGTTCCCCGGTTTCCGGGTGAAGACCCAATTTTTCCGGGCCTTCCATTTTTTGCTTTAACAGAAACTCCACTTGTTCCGGGTCTAAATCTGCCGGCGTCAAATCTTGGGGAATCGATGCTTTTACCAGGCCTTCTTCGCCTTCCGATTCCAGGTATGCGCCGAATTTGCCGATGCAGACTTTAGCAGAAATATTCTCCAATACCACAGTTCGGGCAACTTTCGCATCAATCTGACTTTCCTGTTCTTTGACTTGGGTTGCGAGTCCGGTTTCCCCTGTATAAAACTTTTGCAAATACGGCAGCCATTTCGCCTCACCGGTGGCAATTTCATCGAGGGTTTGTTCCATTCGGGAAGTAAAACCCGTGTCTACTAAATCGGGAAAATGTGTTTCCAATAAAGTAGTGACGGCGAAAGCGGTGAATGTCGGAATTAGGGCGTTAGCTATTAATTTGGCGTATCCCCGATCGACAATTGTACCGATAATACTCGCATAGGTACTCGGACGGCCCACACCTTCGCTTTCTAGCATTTTGACCAGAGAAGCTTCCGTGTAGCGGGCGGGAGGTTGAGTTTCGTGCCCGATCGCCTCTAAATCCTTACAATTAGGTTTATCCCCCACCTTCAGCGCCGGCAAAATCACCTCTTGGTCTTCCAACGCCGCATTCGGATCGTCGGAACCTTCCACGTATGCCCGCAAAAAGCCTGGAAAATCAATGCGTTTGCCGCTGGAACGGAAACCGGCATCTTCTACCTGAGTTAATACAGTGACGTGAGTTTGGCGGGAATCGGCCATTTGAGAAGCCACAGTCCGCTTCCAAATCAAATCATAGAGGCGGAAATCAATGCCATCCAATCCGGTTTGCTGCGGAGTCCGAAAAGTGCTGCCGGCGGGACGAATAGCTTCGTGGGCTTCCTGGGCGCCTTTGCTTTTCGTGGTGTATTTGCGCGGTTGGGGGCTGAGGTATTCGCTGCCGTAAAGTTCTTGCACGCAACTGCGCGCCGCTTCTAAAGCCTGTTCGGACAAATGCACCGAATCCGTCCGCATATAGGTGATAAAACCGCGTTCGTAGAGACCTTGGGCAATTCGCATTGTTTCCCGCGCACCCAGCCGCAGCTTGCGGTTAGCTTCCTGCTGCAAAGTCGAGGTCGTAAACGGCGGCGACGGTTTGCGGGTGACTGGCCGTTCTTCGATATTGCCGACAGTCCAGGGTTTGTTTTGAATGCGTGAGAGTAAAGCCCGCGCCTGTTCTTCATTCAGCAAAAGTACGCGGCGGCCGGAGATAATTTGCCCGGTATTTTCATCAAAATCGCTGCCGTTTGCAACTTTCACATTGCCGACAGTCACGAGTTTGGCATCAAAGGAAATCTTGCCCTTTTCCAAAAGGGCTTTCAAATCCCAGTAACTACCTTGGCGGAAAGCGCGGCGTTCGCGTTCCCGGCGCACCAAAAGCCTGACTGCGACTGACTGCACTCTACCAGCGGACAAACCCCAAGCGATTTTTTTCCACAGTAGCGGGGAGAGTGTGTAACCGACGAGTCTGTCGAGAATTCGGCGAGTTTCTTGGGCTTGTACTACTCGATTGTCGATATCGCGACAGTGAGTCAAAGCATCGCGGATTGCTTCGCGGGTGATTTCGTGAAACACCATCCGCTTGATCGGAACTTTGGGTTTGAGGATTTGCAGCAAATGCCAGGAAATGCTTTCGCCTTCCCGGTCTTCGTCAGTGGCTAGAATCAGTTCTGTGGCGTCTTTGAGGGCGTCTTTGAGTTCTTTAACAATTTTCTTTTTATCTTTCGGGATGACGTAGAGGGGTTCAAAGTCTGCTTCCACGTTTACGCCCAGTTGCGCCCATTTTTCTCCTTTAACGGCTTCTGGTATTTCTTCGGCGGAGGATGGTAGGTCGCGGACATGGCCCATCGATGCCTCTACACGGTAGGTGGAGGGCAGGAAGTTGCGGATGGTGCGGGCTTTGGTAGGAGATTCGACGATGACTAAGGTTGACATGGCATCTTTTAAATATGGATGGCAGCGCAGCTAGAGGGTCTAAGTTAGAGAGTTTAGGTCAGATGTCAAGGTTTCTTTCAACTTTGGGCGATTATTTTCAAACTACCTTAATTTTTAACTTACTGCCGATCGGGTGGCAGGTGACAATGTGATGGGATTTTACTGCTTTGGGGGCAGAGGCTGCGAATCGCGTCTCTACAAGATGCACCGGATGATGACCTGACTCTAGCAGAATTGTCGCTAACTGGATGTTGAGACTGCTGGATGCGGGCGGATGGTTCCTCAATCTGGTTGTAACTTGAAGGCTGGGGCGATCGATTGCGCGATTTGAGATTTTAGATTTTAGATTTTAGATTGGGAAAGATTTACTGAGTAGAGGTTTGGGATTATCGATCGGGCGATTTGAGATTTTAGATTTGAGATTTTAGATTGGAAAAGATTTACTGAGTAGAGGTTTTGGACTTCGGCTCGCCACGCTGTGCAGCATCAGCGTGGCGAGCCGAAGGAAAGCCATCACAGAAGGTTAAAATTATTTGAGCGATCGATCGATTGTATGAACAATGCTATGACATTTGAATTCGACCATCTTTTCATCCTTACTGATATTGGTGCTTCGGAAGCTAATCGTTTATCATCCTTCGGTTTAGTTGAGGGTGCATCTCGCATTCATCGCGGACAAGGTACAGCCAATCGCTCTTTCTTTTTCCATAACGCAATGTTGGAATTGTTATGGATTCACGATCCAGAAGAGGCGAAGTCTGAACCAATTCATCTGACTCGTCTTTGGGAGCGATCGACAAATCGGAATAATGGTGCGTGTCCATTTGGCATCTGTTTGCGTCCCGCCAAAGGTTCTGAGGACACAGTTGCATTTTCTAGTTGGGCATATCGTCCACCTTATTTATCTGAAACGATGAGTATCGCAGTAGGAACAAATAGTGATGTTTTGACTGAGCCCATGCTTTTCCAAATTTCCTTTGGTAAACGTCCCGATCAATACTCGGCCCAGAAGTCACAGCCTTTGGATCATGGTGTTGGTTTCCGGGAAATTACTCGCGTAGAATTAGTCAGTCCTGCTGCCAATAATCCGTCACCAGAACTTCAAGCAGTGCTTGAGACAAATCAGCTAAAGTTACGGATAGGAAGCGAGTATTTTGTGGAGCTGGGTTTTGATGGAGAAGTGCAGGGACAACAGGTAGATTTTCGACCGGGATTGCCGCTTATTATCAGTTGGTAATCTAAAGCCGCCAGTTAACAAGGAGTTCTATAGAACCCATTTAACATCCAGGGCTGTTTCATTCTCGCTCCGGGGCAAACCCCCCGTGGTTGCCCCGATGCCTGAAACGGCCCTTCGCTCGTCGGTGGGGGGTAGGCACGGGGAGTAGGGGTAGCACTACCCCTATAAAACCATGATTTTCCTGAGAATGAAACCACCCTGCACCGAAATTCCGATTCACCACTCTAAAAAAGGTTTTTATAAAGCAGATTTGGTCGGGGTATAAGCCACGCTAAAATAAAAGTAGTCAAAAAGGGTCTAAAATCTGGAATCGTGTTTATTTATGAATCAGTTTATTGGCAGTTTTTACACAAACTTCCATTAATGGCAAGTTGATACTCTTAGTCACAGAGTCCGAAACCTTTCCCGGCAACGCTCCTTAAATAAATTACCAACCGTCGCCGACTTGCTTTTTTTCAGTAGCTTATGCACGCACTCTCAAACCCAAAATAATGATGAATTTAAACCCTGATCTTTTTTCAGTAAAAACCCTAGCAATTGTTTGTGTAATTGCTGCGTTTGTTGTCCTTGGTGGCAAAGTCTTTGCCACAACAATCGATTATGCACCGCCATTTAAAGAAACTAGCTTTTACAGTACGACTATATCGGCTAATAACGATTTAGCTGATATTTATTATCCTAAACCATCCGATCTTAATTCCGGTAATTACTCTTTCCCCATTGTACTTTTATTGCAAGGTGTGCTTGTAGATAAATCATTTTATTCAGATTACGCTAGCCATGTGGCGCGGTACGGCTTTGTGGTAGTCGTTCCGAACCATTTGCGGCCTTCGCCCTTCAATCCGACTTCACCGCCTAATTTGGCGTCGGAAACTTCGCAAATTGCGGCGGTTTTGTCTCAAATGGGGATCGAAAACACAAAGCCCACATCCCCGATCGCGTCTGTTATCGATACGCAGCGCCTTGGTTTATTGGGTCATTCTTTTGGTGGTGCAGTGGGGTTATCCGTGATTGCTAACAAATGTCTCCCAGAATTGTATTTGTGTCAAGAGCCATTTACGCGCCCGAAAGAATTATTAGCGGGTGCATTTTTTGGAGCTAACCTGCGGAATCCGATTGCTAATGAATTTGTACCCATCGCTAATGATGGCATTGCAGTGGCGTTGATTCAAGGATCTATCGATGGTGTCGCCCCGCCCGATCGAGCTCAAAGCACCTTTGACCAAATTCAAACACCACCCAAAGCTTTGATTACTGTTATGGGTGCAAATCACTTCGGCATTACCAATGTTAATAACCCCGCTGGTGCGATGCCCGATCGCAATACTGCTACCTTAGAGCGAGCCGTGGGTATTGAAACGATCGCCCGTTGGAGCGCCCTGTTTTTGCGGGCAAATATGCTTAAAGATCGAGCTGCATTTGATTATATTTACTCTCAAGGTGACGCCCTCGATCCGAATGTCCGTGTTACCACCGTTGCAGTTCCCAAACCATCTTCTAACTAGCTCCACCTAAAAAAACCTAAGAGAGATTAAAGCTAATATAGCACTACTCGCATCAGTCGTAAATTTTTTACCACACCCCAACTCTCCCCTTATCAAGGGGAGGGAGTAAGAAATTAACAAATGATGCGAGGATTGCTATAGCTCTCTAAATAATAAGCTTTAAAATTCCCTTTTACTTGACCTAGCGATTTTAGTTTAAAAACTGTAATCTTGTTCCTTTCAATCGTTTTTTAGCAACTTTTTTGATTTTTTTTTTACTCGATGGCGGCCTCCTGAGCTTTTTCGTTACTCATAGGCTTTGGTTCCTTTAAGTTGGCTTTCATTCGATAGTGTACTTGCTTGTGTAATGTTTGATATTTGACTGAGACTTGATAGTTCTCTTCTACCCACTGACCAATTTCTTTATAAGTCTTAAAATCACAGGACTCTTCACTTAATTTTTCTGATATTCCGGCTATTACCGCTGAAGGAATTACGCGGGGTCTACCAGTTGCTTGCCGTATTTCTAACAGTTCTGACAGACCGCCCGCACTATATTGTTTTAACCATCTATGTACAGTAATTCTATGTACACCTAAACGTTCAGCTACATCTGTAAGGCTTTGAATCGCTCCTGTTTTTAACCAATAAAGTGCCTGAATTTTTTGTTTATTAGGTAGAGTTCGCTGCTCGGACAGAATTATTTTTAAGTCGTATGCTGTTAAATCAATTCTTTGGTGGTAGTTGACTTTTCTAAAGTATTTCTCAAAGTTTGTTTTTCATTGTAGCAGTTCTTTTTCGGAAATGATATTATTAACTAAGTTTCCCTTTTCAGTAACCTCAGCCTGCCGCTTAAAGACTAGCAACGTAATATCATCAAACACTTTCTGCTTACCGATATGTTGCCGTACATCTACAATCACCGCATCCTTAACTTCTGCTGCTGACTTGTGCCAATTTTGACTAATCACTTCACACAATTGCTTCAGTCCATACTGCTTTTTGCGGATGTTATAGGCTTCTGGAATGCCATCAGTATAAAGCACCACGCCATCTCCAGGTTCTAGCTCAATCAGGATGTGACTGATGAAGCCTGCGATATCATCATCTAATGCGATCGGGAAGCCTAACTCCATCGTGTCGATGCGCTCAACATCTCCATTTTTTCGCACAACTAGCGTTTCTTCATGCTGACCGCTGATGCTAATGAGTCCTTCGGAGTAGCTCAAAATCGCTAGCGTCAGACTTTTCTCAGAATTCATGCGCTGTACGTTTTTGTAGAGGGTACGGTTGAGTACATCCAGGAATCGAACGGGGTCTAGTTCACGAATCTCTTGCAGGGTGCGAACTGAGGTTTGCGCCATCAGCATCAGAATGCCGCTTTCCAGGCCATGTCCGGTGACATCACCTATAGCCAGTGTGACAACACCATCGATCTGTAGCACGTCGTAGTAGTCACCTCCTACTTCATCAGCGGGTTCCATGTATCCGGCGATATCTAGTCCGTCAATTTCGAGTTCTTCAGGGTTAGGCAAAATCATTTGCTGGATCTGACGCGCCACATTCAATTCTGCACCTAAGCGGAGGTTGTCTACTTTGAGTTTTTCGTTGAGGGTAATGATTTCCTGATTAGCATTAGCAAGTTCTGCTGTTCGTTCTTTAACTTTGTCTTCGAGAGTTTCAAAGGATTCTTGGATTTGCCTCGCCATGCTGTTGAAAGATCGTGCCAGCAGACCGATTTCGTCTCGCGATCGCATCTTCACACGCATATCTAAGTGACCCGCCGTAAACTGGGCAACCGCTTGGGTGAGGTAAATCACAGGCTTTGTTAATAGTTGTGCGATCGCAAAAGCGATGATAGTTACAATTGTGGCGATGATTGCTAATAAAAGAAGTGCATCACGTATTTGTTTTTTTACAGGTGCTAGGGCAACGGCAATGGGTTGTGCGAAGAGGACTGACCAAGGTTTATATTTCAGGTGGGCGATCGCTAAGAGGCTCAACTCATTATTATTACCCGTAGCTGCCAATCGTGTCGTTAGATAGGGCTGTTTAGTGTCTAATGCTTGCTTGAGGTCGGGCAAATTGATTGCAAGTTCTTTTGTTAGAGTCTTAGGCAAACGCCCTTCGCGTTGCATTTTCGCTACAACATTCGGTGACAACGGCACAATCGATTTGAAAAGGAGTTCAGGTGTAGTGCTATGTGCCAGATGGATATAGTGTTCATCTAAAAGAACTGCTAAGGATTTTGCACCTGCGTGTTCAGTTTCGCGAGTCACCAACTGCTGGACAGATGTGGCATTGTATGTAACCCGCAATACACCCAATATATTTCCCTTCGCATCGCTAACAGGACTGCTAAAAATAAGCGTAACGAGGTTGGGAATTGTCGGCGATTGCCTAATACTAGAAACAAAAGGTAGTTGAGTTTTGAGCGGTTCTTGGAAGTAATCTTGACCGGATTCATCTCGTCCAACATCCGGTGTATTCGTATCGAGTACATTCCGCCCCTTTAAATTGAGCAAGGCATAGGAGATAATATTAAGCATATCTTTGCGACTGAGCCTGGTTAAGGTTTCAGTCGCTAACATCTCTTCGGGACTACCCTCTCGCCGTTCTGGAGGTAGGCCCAAATAGGCAGCCAAACCTGGTAAAATCGCTTCTACGCGCACGGCATTGAGATTCGCATCGATAAACCCATCTATTCTATTAGCGGTTTGGTTAGCCTGTGCATATAGGGCTTGTCGTGCGTTGTCGGTCAAGGCCTTTTCAGTTGTCTCTTTGTTGATCAATGCTAACAGCAACAAGGGAATCAGAGCAACGACGAGAAACGAGACGATTAACTTTGTACGAATGCTTTTGAAAAACGAGCGCTTCATGGTTTCAGACTAGGAGGGGGGGTTAAGAAAGAAGAATTGAACAAGGTTTCTAGATTGGGAAGGCGCGTCACATTGCCAGCGCGAATAAAAAAGTCCGCATATTTTTTTGCTGTTTTGTAGATATAATTAGGACTGTTTGATTGAAAGAACTTTTGATTCTCGGCAAAGTCAGTGAGGTCTATTCCCTCGAAAGAGATTGTATTGCTGGGAATATTCAACGCTTTGCTCACGATCGCGTTTCCTTCGGGAATATTTGCTTCCCAATATGACAAGGCTTGAAACCAGCCTCGCACAAAGGCGCGAATATCTTCGGGGCGATCGCGTATCGCCTCACCCCGAAACGCGATCAAATCCAAAATTAAGCCTGGGGTTTGTTTGCTTGTAAACAAAATTTTTGCCCCTAATTTTAATGCTTCAGAAAGATGCGGTTCCCAAGTGTGCCCTGCTTGGATAGCATTGTTTTGTAAGCGCTGGGGAACTTCTAAACCATCAACTTTAACCAGCCTAACATCATCGCTCGTCAGCTTAGAGATTTTCAACATCTCAGTAACGAAGACTTCGCTAAAGCCGCCTAGATTTGCACCAAGCTTTTTTCCTTTCAAGTTAAGAATTGTTTTAATGTTTGATTGCGCGACTACCACATCTGCACCTGTCGATTCATCCACAACCATCACAGCTTGGATATCAGGATTTGTGGCACTCAAGATCATAAAATCTCCCAAGGTTAATCCGATCCCATCATACTTCCCTGCACTGAAATCTGCTTGTTGCAATTGTAAGTAGTCTACATAGCTCAGTTCCACGTCTAGCCCTTGCGCTTTGAAGAATCCTTTCTCTTGAGCAATGATGCCAGGTCTATGGCCAACAAAAGAGATAAAACTTACTTTCAGGGGAGGACGTTTTACTTCTAGAGATTCCGGAGAATGACAAGCAAACAGCAGCCAGCAGATAATAATAAAGATGCTGTTGAAAAAGGATCGCTTCATGGTTTCAGACTAGGAGGGGGAGCTAAGAAAGAAGAATTGAACAAGGTTTCTAAATTTGGAAGGCGCGTCACATTGCCAGCGCGAATAAAAAAGTCGGCATATTTCTTGGCGGTTTTGAAGATATAATTAGGACTGTCTGATTGAAAGAACTTTTGATTTTCTGCAAAGTCAGTGAGGTCTATTCCCTTGAAAGAGATTGTCTTGATGGGAATATTCAACGCTTGGCTCAGGATGTCGTTTCCTTCGGGAATATTTGCTTCCCAATATGACAAGCCTTGAAGCCAGCCTCGCACAAAGGCGCGAATATCTTCGGGGCGATCGCGTATCACCTCACCCCGAAAGGCGACCACATCCAAAATTAAGCCTGGGGTTTGCTTGCTTGTAAACAGGATTTGTGCGCCTAATTTTAATGCTTCAGAAAGATACGGTTCCCAAGTGTGTCCTGCTTGGATAGCATTGTTTTGTAAGCGATTGGGAACTTCTAGAGCCTCGACTTTAACCAGACTAACATCATCGCTCGTCAGTTGAGAGGTTTTCAACATCTCAGTAACGAAAAGTTCGCTAAAGCTGCCTAGATGTGCACCAAGCTTTTTTCCTTTCAAGTTAGGGATTGTTTTAATCTCTGATTGCGCGACTACCACATCTGCACCTGTCGATTCATCCACAACCATTACAGCTTGCATATCAGGATTTGTGGCACTCAAGATCACCAAATCGCCCAAGGTCAATCCGATCCCATCATACTTCCCTGCACTGAAATCCGCGAAAAGCAATTGTGAGTAGTCTACATAGCTGAGTTCCACGTCTACCCCTTGCAATTTGAAGAATCCTTTCTCTTGAGCAATGATGAGAGGTGTATAGCCAACAAAAGGTACACAAGATACTTTCAGGGGAGGGCGTTTTACTTTTAGGGATTCCGGGGAATGACAAGCAAACAGCAGGCAGCCGATAATAATAAATATATAGATGTAATTGAGTAGTTTAGACATACTAGCTATAGCATTCCTGGTGTAGAAAAGGCGACTCATATTTTCTTGAGTCCGATCGACCTAAGTGCATCCTCCACAATCGCCACTAAATCTGTTCCAGTGGCTATATCTATAACAAGCTTGCCCGATCGCACTTTTGCCAATTCTACTAACCGAGTTGCAGCTTGTTTGTGAAATTCATTCTCGTAGTCGGGGCGGTTGTTGAAGCCCTTGGAAGTCTGCCGTTTGTAGGCACTTAGCGAGTCAGTCATGCCGAATTACTGGTTTAACTTTCTACATTGTGGCAGTTATGGTCGATCGCGACTCTCGTGGCAGGTGACATCAGGCGGCAATCTCTACAATGCCCGCCCATGTATGCAAAACCGCTACCGAGTATCAACTCTCCGGCAACAAACACCCGCCCAATTGGGATCGCGAAGCTGTAATCCGCTACAATCTGTGTTTGGTAAAGAATTTTTACAAGTTCACAGCCCATTACAGCCTTTGCGGCTTGTACTACCCAATCTGCCTGAAAATATGGATTTTGCTACTCTTGCTGCCCAGCTAAATGCTGGAACTATCTTGCCAGAGGGAATTGTCATCATCACCCTCTTGGTGGTTCTCGTCGGCGATTTAATCGTAGGCCGCAGTTCCTCGGCTTGGACTCCCTACGTTGCCGTTGCGGGTTTGTTGGCCGCCGTCGCTGCCTTGTGTTTGCAGTGGGATAACACGGATACCATCTCGTTTCTGGGCGGTTTTAACAGCGATGCCTTGAGTTTAGTGTTTCGCGGAATTATCGCTTTGAGTACGGCTGTCACTATTTTGATATCCGTCCGCTATGTACTGCAAACAGGTACTGCTTTAGCGGAATTTATCGGCATTTTGCTAACCGCTACTTTGGGGGGAATGTTCCTCAGCGGCGCTGATGAATTGGTGATGATTTTTATTTCGTTGGAAACTCTGAGTATCTCGTCTTATTTGCTGACGGGTTACACAAAACGCGACCCGCGTTCCAATGAAGCTGCTTTGAAATATTTGTTAATTGGGTCGTCTTCTTCGGCTGTGTTTCTCTACGGGCTTTCGTTGCTGTACGGGTTGTCTGGCGGCGAAACTAAGCTGAGTGCGATCGCGGCTAACCTTTCTACAGTCAATGAAGGTCAATCTCTCGGTTTGGTAATTGCTTTGGTTTTTGCGATCGCCGGTATCGCCTTCAAAATCTCTGCGGTTCCCTTCCACCAGTGGACTCCTGACGTTTATGAAGGTTCTCCTACACCCGTTGTTGCCTTTCTTTCTGTCGGTTCCAAAGCAGCAGGTTTTGCCCTAGCAATCCGCTTGTTAACAACTGCTTTCCCCGCACTTATCGAACAGTGGCAGTTCGTGTTCACGGCCTTAGCCATTCTCAGCATGGTGTTGGGAAATGTGGTTGCCCTCGCCCAGACTAGCATGAAGCGGCTTTTGGCTTATTCGTCGATCGCCCAAGCCGGTTTTGTAATGCTGGGTTTGATTGCAGGAACAGAAGCCGGTTACTCCAGCATGATATTTTATATGTTGGTTTACCTGTTTATGAACTTGGGTGCTTTCGCCTGCATCATCCTGTTCTCGCTGCGGACTGGAACCGACCAAATTAGCGAATACTCGGGTTTGTACCAAAAAGACCCGCTGTTAACTTTAGCCTTAAGTATTTGCCTGCTTTCTCTCGGCGGAATTCCGCCCCTAGCTGGATTTTTTGGCAAAATCTATCTGTTCTGGGCTGGCTGGCAAGCAGGACTTTACGGCTTAGTTATTCTGGGATTAATTACCAGCGTAGTTTCGATTTACTACTACATCCGCGTTGTCAAGATGATGGTAGTAAAAGAACCTCAAGAAATGTCAGACGCGGTGAAAAATTATCCCGAAATTCGCTGGAACCTTCAGGGAATGCGGCCTTTGCAAGTCAGCGTTGTACTCACTTTGGTTGCGACAACATTGGCGGGAATTTTGTCGAACCCTTTGTTTAATTTGGCTAATGATGCTATTACCAAAACTCCCATGTTGCAGTCGGCATTGAGTCATGTGCAACCTGTTGTGGGTGCGAAACTTGAATCTAACTTGGTGTCTCGCCGGGATTAATTTTTCCTGGTTTTGAAATAGTGGAAAACGCCTGACTCTTTGAAGTTGGGCGTTTCTTTTTTGTTGTGATATACTTAGGACTAATGCCAACTGGGGACTATCGACTTGTAGGGTGCATCAGACTTTCATTATCAACGGGTAATCAAGAGTTTACGCTATGACGCACCTTACTAATTATGACACTTGCGTAACTCCTGATACTGTTAATTATGATTTTTAAGCGCAGATTAACGCAGATTAACGCAGAGAAAAGTGGGTAATTGAGAATGACTAAAGAACACCTATACCGCATCAACACTGTTTGGACTGGTGCCAGTCAAGGTTCTACTTCATCTTACGACGCTTATTCTCGTGAGTATGCCATAAATATTGAGGGTAAGCCACCATTTGTGGGTTCGGCAGATCCGACTTTTCGGGGCGATGCTTCTCTGTACAATCCCGAAGATTTGTTGTTGATGGCACTGTCAGCTTGTCATATGTTGAGCTATCTTGCTTTGTGCGCTCGTGCTGGCATTAGGGTAGTCTCTTACTCGGATGCAGCGACGGGCAAGATGGCGCAAAAGGATGGAAAGATTCGGTTTACCGAGGTAATTTTGCATCCGCTGGTAACAATCGAAGCTGGTGACGATTTGGAAAAAGCCCGCAGTTTGCACGACAACGCACATCATGTTTGTTTTATTGCTAATTCGGTGAATTTTTCGGTGCTGCATGAGGCAAAAATGCTAGTAAAAAATCAGCCCAACAAGTTTTATACTGCAGATGAGTATAGAAAGTTAGAGGAAACTGCCGAGTTTATAAATGAATACCGCGATGGAGAAATTGTACAAATTGCAGGCAGCACGATTAATCGCAGCCAGATTAAAGGCAATATCTGTGCTGGTTTGCATACTGCTTTGCGGGGGAAGAATGCAAAAGTATTTATCAGCGGTTTGCGGTTGTGGATTCCTCGGTACCGACGCGGAACTTACCCGGATCTGATGGTGATTGAAGGGGAGCCAGTTTTTACCGAGGGGCGCAGTGATGAGATCCTCAATCCGATGCTCATCGTGGAAGTGCTTTCTAAGTCTACCAAAAATTTTGATCCGGAGGATAAGTTTCGGCTTTATCGATCTATCCCTGAATTCCGTGAATATGTGTTAGTCAATCAATCTGAGTTTTTAGTCGCACAATATATTAAAACCGAATCAAATGAATGGTTGTTTCGGGAATATGAGGGAGAATCAGCAATAGTTTCCTTCGCTTCAGTGGAAGTGCAAATGTCGATGCTCGATATTTATGAGCTGGTTGTATTTGAAACCCTGGAAACGGAAGTACAAGAAGAAAATTAATGCTATTGGGGGATGCGAATATCAAGAAACTCGACTGCTGAATCAAATTTATTCAGTAGTAATCGAGATTGTTACCAAGAAGTCGGGGATTTCGTTGGTTTGCACGTGAGTTTCCAAATTTAAATTAAGAGGAAAATTAGATGAATGTAATTTGGTTACTGTTAAAGGCTTCTTGGTTAAATGTTTCCATCGCCATACTCACAGGCTTAATCAGCGGCGGTTGCAGCGCTATGTTAATTTCCCTAATTAATCGTGCAATCAGCGACAATTCCAATGGTAATTTAGTCGGGTATTTTGCGGGATTAGCAATATTGGCTCTTTTGAGTGGCTTTGTATCCCAATTTTTGTTAATCTACCTTTCTCAAGAAGCTGTTTACAATCTGCGGCTGAGTTTGAGCCGTGGCATTTTGTCTACTCCTTTGCGGAATTTGGAAGAGTTGGGCGCTAACCGCTTGCTGGCCACTCTCACGGATGATGTGGGAACTCTTTCTAATACTATATTTTTGATTCCTTTTCTCTGTGTTGATATCGCTGTTGTCGTGGGCTGCTTAACTTATTTAAGCACGATTTCTGGGACGGTTTTTGTTGTGGTATTTGGTTTTCTGGTGCTGATGATTGGCACGGTGCAGTTGTTGCTCAGCAAAATGCGGAAATTCTTCGATTTAGCCAGAGAAGAACAAGATATATTATTTAAGCATTTTCGCAGTATTACGGATGGAATTAAGGAACTAAAACTGCATTCCTTGCGCCGCCAAGAGTTTTTTACGGAACAATTGCAGGTGAGTGCTGATGCTTCCCGCGATTATAACGTGACTGCTTTGAATACTGGTGCAGTTGCGATTGGAGTGGGTCAGTTGCTGTTTTTTATGCTGATGGGTTTGTTGTTATTTGCCTTACCCAAATTTGTGCCTGTTTCTACTCCGGTTTTGTCAGCTTACATTCTGACAAGTACCTATTTGATGTCTCCGTTTAACAATATTTTGCAAAGGTTGCCGGCGATTTTTCGTGCTAATACTTCTGTGGAAAAGATAGAGAGAATGGGATTGGCTTTGGCGAGTCAAGCTGAGATAAATTCTGTGGTTAAAGCGCCTGACACGGCTCAGTGGGGTACGCTGGAGCTAAATCGAGTAATTCACAGCTATCCGGGAGAAAAAGAAGACAGCAATTTTAGTTTGGGCGAGCTGAATTTGAAGTTTCATCCGGGTCAATTGGTGTTTATAATTGGCGGAAATGGCAGTGGGAAGTCTACTTTAGCTAAGTTAATCACTGGTTTGTACATTCCTGAATCGGGAAAAATTCTCCTAGATGGTCAGCCAATTACTGAGGAAAATCGAGAGTGGTACAGGCAGCATTTTTCTGCGATTTTTTCTGATTTCTATCTGTTTGAAAGGCTTTTGGGGATGACTAATCACGATTTGGACAAGCAGGCTGCTGAATATTTGCGAGAGTTTCATTTGGAAAATAAAGTTGAGGTGAAAGATGGAGTTTTGTCAACTACGGCTTTGTCTCAGGGACAGCGAAAGCGGCTGGCTTTGCTGACGGCGTATTTGGAAGATAGACCGATTTATTTGTTTGATGAATGGGCTTCGGATCAAGACCCGTTTTTCCGCGATATTTTTTACAAGCAGTTGCTACCGGAGTTGAAGCGGCGGGGGAAAACGGTGTTTGTGATTAGTCACGACGATCGCTATTTTGATTTAGCCGATCGCGCAATTAAACTAGATTACGGTAAAGTAGAGTATGACCGATCAAATGGATAAGTACCGAATTGTCGAAACTTTGACCGAAAGCCAGGTTTCCGACTTGATGGATTTGTACAAAAACGAGTTTTGGAGCGACAAGCGGACGCGGGAGGATGTTGTGAAAATGCTGGCGGCGACTGATGTTATCATTGGTTTTGTCGATGAGAGCGATCGACTAATTGGCATTACCCGCGTCATTACCGATTTTGTCTACAGAGCGATGATTTTTGATGTCATTATCAAGCCTACACACAGAAAAATGGGACTGGGTGCGAAGTTGATGGATGCAGTTTTAACTCATCCCGAATTGCAAGCTGTCGAGCATTTTTATCTGAATTGTTTGCCGAACATGATGCCGTTTTACGAGCGTTGGGGTTTCTCGGATGATGTGGGCGAACTTAAGTTTTTGCGGCGAACAGCAGGCTGAACTCAGCCCTTTGAAAGCCCCAATCTTTCTAGAATTACGTCTTCTTTGAAACCCACTAAAACAGCCGTTCCATCTTTAACGAAAAGAGGACGTTTCAGCAGCATCGCATCCTTAGCAAAAGCCTCTACCCAATCTTCGCTAGTCCAATTATTCTTGTCGTCGCCCAAAGCGCGGTAAGATTGACCGGAAGTATTTCGCATGGGTTGAAAACCCAAAGCAGCTACCCAGCTTTGAATTGTTTCGCGAGTCGGCGGCTGTTCTTTTGTGTTAATGAACTCGTAATTAACATCGCTATCTTTGAGCCACTGGAAAGCTTTTTTGCAGGTTCCGCAGTTCGGGATTCCGTAAACTTTAATTGACATAATAATGAGTGTTGACTGTTGACTGTTGACTGTTGACTGTTGGCTAATAACAACTAGCAAATGACTACTGACTAATGACTACTGACTAATGACTACTGACTAATGACTACTGACTAATCTAGCTTGTTGAACCCATTTTTGCACGCGATCGACTGAAGGAGTCAAGTCATTGCGCTGCATTGTCGCTACGTGCAGCCTTAAAACTTGTTGGTGTAATCTCTCCACGGGCATTTGAGCCAATTGAGCCGGAGAAGCAACGCCGGCGTGAAGTAACAGCCCGCAATATTGACAGCCTACACTCGGAATTCGAGCCAAATTTGCCATCGCTACCCATTTATTAACATATTGAATGTTAATCTGTAATTGATTGGCTAGCAACACTTTCGCCGCTTGCGTTTTCGTCAGGCGAATTAGTTGTCCGGTTGTGGTGATGCTGCACTCTTCCAGTTGAGATTGGTTTTCCTTGCTCAATCCCGGTAAATGTGCGATCGGCCAGTCGCGTACTTGCAAGGAACTTTGAGGAGCTTTCTGAGCAGTTTTCATGTTTTTTCAGTGAATTTTACTTATACTTTAAAGTCTAAATTATAAAACAGTCAATAGAGGCGATCGCTCATGTCACAAAATCAACCACAACCAAACAAACGAATTTGGCTGGTGGCGGCTGTTGCCGCCTTGCTGCTAATTGTCGGTGGAGTAGCACTTTCAGCCTTTTTGTCCTCGCGTCCAGACAGCATCCCGGCCCAAGAAAAGCAGGATGATGATGACGACAAAGACGATAAAAAAGACAGCAAGCAAGACGATAGCCAGAAAGAAGATAAAGATTAGACTTTGTGCAAAAATGGCTGCTAATTTTGACCTCTGGACTTTATTTATTTAATGCCAAGAATTGAATGACTGAAGTCCTTACTGCAAACCCAAGTCTAAATAATCGGTTTTTACCCATGAAAATTACAAACAGCGATAAATTGTTAGCAAATAGTTTACACCAACGGCGGCAAAAACTGGCTAGTTTAATTAATTTTCCGGTAATTTTATGGTCAGGGCGCAGCATTCCTCGCAATTATCCGGCACTTACTTATCCCTTTCGTGCCAGCAGTCACTTTCTATATTTTGCTGGTTTGCCCTTAGAAAATGCTGCCATTCGCTTAGAATCGGGCAAATTAGAATTGTTCTTAGATGACGCACCTGCTAGCAGCACTCTTTGGCACGGAGAAATGCCGAAAAGAGCTGAAATTGCCGAAATAATTGGGGCTGATGCTGCTTTTCCAATGGCCGAATTGAAATCGCGAGCGACAAATGCAGCAACAATAGCAATTCAGGATTCTTGGACTCAGTTGCAACAGTCTCAAATTCTCGCTCGCCCTCTGGCACCGCCCAACTCGCCAACCGGAATCGACCTAGAATTAACCAAGGCCATCATATCTCTGCGCCTGAGCCACGATGCAGCCAGTTTGGTCGAATTGCGTCAAGCTGCCGCTGTCACTGTAGAAGCTCACAAAGCGGGAATGGCGGCAACTCGAAATGCTCAAATTGAAGCAGGGGTGCGCGCTGCAATGGAAAGTGTCATCATCTCCAAAAATATGACCTATGCGTATCCTAGTATCGTGACTGTGCACGGGGAAGTTCTGCACAGCGAACATTATCACAATCCCCTACAAACCGGAGATTTGTTGTTAGCAGATGTTGGTGCAGAAACATCAACAGGATGGGCGGCTGATGTGACTCGCACTTGGCCGGTTTCTGGGAAGTTTTCTCCGACTCAAAGAGCGATTTATGATGTAGTTTTGGCAGCACACGATGCTTGTATTGATAAAATTAGTCCGGGGGTGGAATATCAAGACATTCACCTGTTAGCTGCTCGAATTATGGCGGAAGGATTAGTTGATTTGGGTATCTTGCGCGGCTCGGTTGAAGATTTGGTAGAAATGGACGCTCACGCGCTATTTTTTGTGCACGGAATCGGACATTTAATCGGTTTGGATGTTCACGATATGGAAGATTTAGGAGATTTGGCTGGCTATGAAGAAGGAAGAACGAGAAGCAGTCGGTTTGGGTTGGGGTTTTTGCGGCTGAATCGAGTTTTGCGTCCGGGAATGCTGGTATCGATCGAACCGGGATTTTATCAAGTTCCGGCAATCTTAAACAACCCCGAAAACCGCGCTAAATATGAAGATTTTGTTAAGTGGGAGGAGTTGGAAAAATTCGCCGATGTGCGGGGGATACGCATAGAAGATGATATACTTGTCAGCGAAAAGGGTAGAGAAGTATTGACAGGCAAATTGCCCACAAAAGCTCCGGAGATTGAGGAGTTAGTTGCGCTAAATACGTAAGTAGAGCCGAGTTCGATCGCACATACGCAGTTCTATACAGGTGTGAAAAAAGATAAAAATGAAGAAGGGTTGGTCAAGGAATCTTTTGATATTAGTTAAAAAAGTGGTCTCGCAAGTCAGAAAATTCGCTGCACTAATACTTCCACGCATTGTTCGCAAACCTATATCCTCGCGGCCGCCGATGCAAGCTGCACCTTTGCCCAGCAACGAAGAAGAGAGAATAGAAGCACTTCACCGCTACAACATTCTCGACACAGAAGCCGAAGCAGCTTTTGATGATCTAACAGCTTTAGCATCCTATATTTGCGGCACTCCTATTGCTTTAGTAAGCTTAATAGATTCTAACCGACAGTGGTTTAAATCAAAAGTCGGTCTGGAAGCGCCCGAAACTCCGAGAGAGTCAGCTTTTTGCGCCCACGCTATTTTAAATCCCAATGAATTGCTAGTTGTACCCAATGCTCTAGATGACGATCGCTTTGTCGGCAATCCGCTAGTAACTTCCGATCCAAATATTCGGTTTTATGCTGGAGCACCGCTAGTAACCCCTGACGGTTATCCGATCGGCACTTTGTGCGCGATAGATACAGTTCCTCGCAATCTCACCCCAGAACAGCTAGAAGCGCTGCGGACTTTAGGACGGCAAATTATTACCCAAATGGAGTTGCGAATAAATATAACTAAATTAAAGCGCGCACAGCTCAAGCACAAACAAGTAGAAGAAAAACTCCGTTCTACAGACGAGCAAATTGTCAATTTTTTAGAAGGAATGAGCGATGCTTTTTTTGCTTTCGACACCCAGTGGCGATTTACTTACGTCAATTATAAAGCAGCGCAATTTTTGCAGCGCTCGCCGGAAGAACTTTATGGTAAAAATTTTTGGGAAGAGTTTCCAGAATTAGTTAATTCTGATTTTTATGAAGAGTATCATGGAGCTGTAGCGAAACAAGTTGGAGTGAGTTTTGAAAAATATTATCTTCCCTTAAGAGTGTGGTTGGAAGTCCGGGCTTTTCCTAGTCACGACGGCATTTCTGTGTTTTTTCACGACATTTCCAAGCGCAAGAAGATGGAATCTGCACTCAAGAAAGAACAGAGGAAAACTGACGGTTTACTGCTAAATATTTTGCCCGGACCGATCGTGGATCGGTTGAAGCACGAACCGGGGGTAATTGCAGACAAGTTTGAAAAAGCAACAATTCTTTTTGCTGATTTGGTGAATTTTACCCAAATTTCTACCACCATGTCCGCAACTAAATTAGTGTACTTGCTGAATGAAATTTTCTCAGCTTTTGACCAACTGAGTGAGAAGCACGGCTTAGAAAAAATCAAGACGATCGGGGACGCTTACATGGTAGCAGGCGGCATTCCCATTGAACGCCCAGACCACGCAGAGGCGATCGCCGAAATGGCGCTGGATATGCTAGCAACAATTCAGAAATTAAATGTGAAGCTAGACGCGAAATTTGACCTCCGCATCGGGATTAATAGCGGCCCGGTGGTAGCAGGGGTAATCGGCACTAAAAAATTTATTTACGATTTGTGGGGAAATGCGGTAAATACAGCCAGCCGCATGGAATCTCACGGCATAACAGGTCGCATTCAAGTCAGTCACTATACTTATGATTTGCTGCAGGATAAATATGAATTTGAAGATCGCGGCGAGATCGAGATTAAAGGTAAAGGGCCAATGCAGACTTATTTGCTGACGGGTAGAAAAACAGCAAGCGATCTCAAAATTGCAGATATTGACTAAAGTGCCAAATAGTTTGCTAAAATTCTCCATAGTTGATTATTGAGAGGAAGTTTTGTGTTTGCTATTAAACGAGCGCTCAAACTGAATAACAGAGAAGCGACCGTGATGGCAAAACACGCAGGATTCCGGCGCGTAGTATTTAACTTTGGGCTGAGCTTGCGGACTCAAATGTATAGCGAAGGGAAATTTACCGACTCGAAGGTGATAGGCGAAGTCAAGAAAGTTCTCACCAACTACGTCAAGAAAAAGCCTGAATTTGCTTGGATGAACCAGTTATCTAGTCGAGTTTACCAAAATGCGTTAATCGATCTAAAAGATGCTTTCAATCGTTATCGCTCTGGGAAAGCAGGTCATCCAAGATTCGCCAGCCGCAGAGACAGTCAATCCTTTACAGTCGATTCGTCTAACGGCAAAGTTTTGTTGGTCGCTGGTAGCACCATTAAAATCCCTACGCTGGGAACTTTTCGGCTTTTTGAACCATTAGAATGTGGTTTTATTTCTCAAACTTTTACGGTTTCAAAAGAAGGAAGTCGTTGGTTTGTGTCATTCTGTGTTGATGCAGAACGTTTGCCTGTTCAACAATCTGAAAGCTCTGTAGGAATCGATGTAGGCATTAATTCTTTTGCCACGCTGTCAAATCAGCAGGTATTTGATGCGCCAAAGCCGTTAAGAGCCAGTGCGAAAACCAAACTTGCTAAATTGCAACGCCAAGCATCAAAACAGGTAAGAGGTTCTCAAAACCAGCGTAAAACCTACGATAAAATCCGTCGGCTCCATGCACGGCTAGCTAATATTCGTTTAGATTTCCTTCACAAGTTGACAACTCCCACCGTTAAAACTTTCAAGCTAATCAAGATTGAAAACTTGAATGTTCAAGGAATGATGGCGAATCACAAGTTAGCTGGAGCAATATCTGATCTCGGTTTTTACGAGTTCAAACGTCAACTTGACTACAAGTCAAAAATGTATGGAGCTAATTTAGTGTTGGTAGACCAGTGGTTTCCTAGCACTAAGACTTGTTCCAATTGTGGTACAAAAAAAGAGATGCCACTAAGCGTTCGGACTTGTGATTGTCCTGCTTGTGGCATATCTTTGGATCGTGATTTTAACGCAAGTTTAAATATTTTAAACTGGGAACCCTCGGCAGCCAGGGGGATAGCCTACTTATCTTGGGATTAGCCGTCTACCCAACAGCGTAGGAAGTAAACTCCGAATTGTGTCTAAAAATGGGTTTAGACAAGTTTAGGTAAGTTTTACAAAGCAGTAAATAAAACTAAGACTTGAAAGTACCTGATTGTTGAGGGAAACTCTGCAGGCTGCGATTAATCGCCTCGAAGGCGCCATCGCCCGCTCGGCAGAACGGCTGCAGCAGAGCAGCCAAATAAGATTATGCTATAGACAGAGATATCGCAGCAATCCGAGGCGCGGTACTCGACCTTATAAAAATACTAAGTTGAAGTCGTCGGAGCCTTTAATAATGGTTCAATTTCATATTCAAACCGATAGCGATATTCCAGCATCCACCCAACTATTCAATCAAATCAGGTTTGCGATCGCCTCGCGACAATTTCCGCCCGGACACCGCTTGCCCAGCACCAGACAGCTAGCCATGCAGACGGGTTTGCACCGCAACACCATCAGCAAAGTATACCGCCAGCTCGAAAATACCGGACTCGTAGAAGCCCAAGCAGGATCGGGCATTTACGTCCGCGCTCAAGGCAACGAAGTTGTAGGCAACAAACTCAAATCTCCGATCCTCGAAGAATATCCCCTTGCCAACAAAATAGTGCAAGGAAGTATCGATCAACTGCTGGAACAGGGCTGTACGCTCAACCAAGCGAGGGAATTATTTTTGGCCGAAATTGACTGGCGGCTCAGGTGCAGCGCCCGAGTGGTCGTCACAGCCCCCACAGAAGACATCGGCGTGGGTGAACTGATGGCGAAAGAACTCGAACAAGCTCTCCGCATTCCCATACAGTTAGTGCCGATGGAACAGCTAGGTACTTTTTTGGATCAAATCTCTTCGGGAACTGTGATCACCAGCCGGTATTTTATCGGAGAAGCAGAATCGATTTCGGCACCTCGTTCGGTGCGAGTGATTCCCGTAGACATCTACGACTACAGCCAGGAAATCCAGTTAGTCGGGGGTTTGCCGAAAGACAGTTATTTGGGTCTCGTCAGCCTGAGTCCGGGAATGCTACGATCGACCGAAGTCATCATCCACAGCATCCGGGGAGAGGATTTGCTGGTGATGACGGCCTTGGTGTCAGACGAGTACAAGATTAACTCGATCGTGCGATCGGCCAGAACAATTTTTTGCGACCAACCGAGTTTTGCTACAGTTAAAGCTGCCATCAATGCGGCTAGAGAAGATATTATTCGTCCCCCGCAACTGATATGCTCCGAAAATTACATCGGATCTAAGTCGATTAATTTGCTCAAGCGCGAGTTGGGCTTGGGGTAAGTCAGCAGTCATTAGTCATTAGTCATTAGTCATTAGTCATTAGTTATTAGTTATTGGTAGCCACTCACAAATAACATCGGACAAATAACAAATAACAATGCCCAATGCCCGATGCCCGATGCCCAATGCCCAATTCCGAATGCCCAATGCCCAATGCCCAATGCCTAATGCCCAATTAGCAAATACAATTATCCATGACAATTGAAATCCAACCTTCAATTAATGTTAAAACGGCGATCGAAAGCCGACGGGCCGCGCGCAGCTTCCAACCCGATCCGATTCCCCCAGCAATATTGGCAGAGATTTTGCGATTGGGAGTGCGATCGCCCTCTGGTTACAACTTGCAGCCTTGGCGGTTTATCGTACTTCAAGACCCAGCCAGCAAAGAAAAATTAAAAGCTTGCGCCTTCGATCAGCGCCAAGTGGTAGAAGCCCCAGTAGTATTAATCTGTTGTGGCGATCGGCGCGCCGCCCGGCCCGAAAACACCGAAGCCGTCATCGAATTGGGCAAAACCACAGGCGCAATGAATGACAATTTAGCCGGTTATATGCGACAAGCAATCCCGCAATTGTTCGATAACCGTCCCTGCTTCGACTCCCTAGAAGCTTGGACAAACAGACATACAATGCTCGCAGTAGCCCACTTAATGATTGCAGCTAAAAGCTTTGGGGTAGACAGTTGTCCGATGGAAGGTTTTGTCAGCGCTAAGGTGAAAGAAGCCTTTCAAATTCCCGAAGAAGTAGATGTTTGCTGTTTGCTGCCGCTTGGTTATGCAGCAGCACCTTTGAAACAATATGGCGGACGTTTTGACGTGACTCAAGTTTATTACAGCGAAAGTTATGGACAGGCTTTGCAAGCTGAGATTTGAGAGTTAAGATTTTGTGGCGACTTGAATTTTCAGAGTTAAGATTTGGAATGAATCGGGGTCAAAGTTCAAACAAATCAAAAATCCCGACTGTTCTGCAATCTAAAATCTAAAATTCAAAATCTAAAATCGAAAGTGGTGAGATTAGACAGAGGAGAAAATATGACAGCAGCAACGCGACAAAGCAACGCCCAAATTCTAGAAGTAAAATTGCAGCAACACTTGCAAGCAGCCGGATTTAAAAACTTACCGCTTTATATTAGTTGTGATTTTCGAGATGAATCTTTAACGGTTGTGGGAGAACACCCGCGCAGTTTAGTTCTCAAAGCCAAACCGACTTTTGCGGTGTTAGAAGCAGCAATTCTCGAAATAGAACCCGAATCTATTCAACAGATTGGACTTTGCCTAAAAATTACCGGGCAAAAACAGCCTTATGCTTTCCATTCTTTTACCATGCACCACCCGGTTTTGTCAAGACCAAAAGCAGTGCTGTTGTTCAAAAAAACCGAGAATCCCCCCGCCGAAGAAACCGGGATAGTCTTAACAGAAAATGCGACCCAGACGGCGGATGTTGAGGAGGAGATACCGTTAGAAACCGATGAGAAAGATGCGTGGGATGAAGAATATTTCCCCAATTTGTCTGAGAGTTCCAGCAATTCCGAGCCGATCGCCTTTAAGGTAGCTGCAATCCCGGCAGATATTGCAGACAATCCCTTCAATCCGCTGGATATGGAAGCGGTAACAGTTGCCCAAAAACCCAAGCATTCACCGTTGGCGATGCTGGCTGCAGCAGGAATGGTCAGCATGGCGGCGCTAGTTTTGGCAGGCGGTTATTATATGCTGAGTCGGCCCTGCGTCATCGGAGGATGTAGTGCTTTAGCTAATGCCAAACAGTTGAGCGAGAATTCGACGAAGACGCTGAAAACGTCAAAAGTTGCCAACAGCCCCCAAGAAGCGCAGCGACAGTTAAAACAGGCGATCGCCCTTTTGGAACCGATTCCCTCATGGTCAATTCATCGCGGTGAAGCTCAAAGCGCTCTGGAAATCTACCGTTCGCAAAATCAGAATTTAAACTCTGCGATCGATGCAGCGCGCCTCGCACAGTCAGCAGCCCAGAAAACCCAAAATCCGCCTTATTCTGCCGAGGACGGGCAAAAAGCGCAAGCTCTGTGGCAAAGTGCGATCGCCGAACTCGGAGAAATCCCCCCAGACAGCCCTGTTTATCCATTTGCTCAGAAAAAGTCAAAAGAATACCGGAAAAATTTAGCAACTGGAAATCGGCAGTTAAGCACAGAGAAACAAGCCGAAAAAACGCTGCTCGCCGCCAAAAGTACAGCCCAAATAGCAGAAGCTCGCGAAGCAGTAGCTCATACAGCCGAGACTTGGGCTCAAGTGCAATCAGGTTGGGAAGAAGCCCTAGACATCCTATCAGCAATTCCCACTAGCACGACATCTTACCAACAAGCTAAACTGCTAGTTCCCAAATACGAAACCAAACTTTCAGAAGCTCGCGAGCGCAAAAATGTCGAAGGAATTTCGGAAAATGCGTATACTCAAGCTGTGACTTTAGCAGCGGAAGCTCAAATTTTTGAAGGCAAAAACGCCTGGTTTAAAGCATCTGAATACTGGCGGAGAGCTTTGAGTTACGCGGAGCAAGTGCCGACGGCAACTTCCTATTCCCAGAAAGCCCAACCGCTGATCGCTTCCTACAAAACTTCCTTGCAGCAAGCAGAAGTAAGGTTGCAGGAAGAAAGAAACCTGCAAAAAGCCCGCACCGATTTAGATAGAACTTGTAAAGGCAACCCCAAGATTTGCGACTATACTGTTAGCAAAGATTTGATTGCGGTGCAGATGACTCCAGGTTACGTGCAGAAACTGCAACAAACTTTCATCCAAGCGAACAACAACAATGCTACTAAGACTCGTCAAGCTGTAGAAAAGCACGTTCAAACATTGCAAAAAGCTTTGGAGGCGATCGCCGAAAACGCCAAAATCCCGATGCAGGTGTACGATGGCGAAGGCCAGCGGATAGGGAGTCACGAACCGAAGTAAGCTTTTACGGCATTTAATTTTAGTTTTTGGGGCGGGCTAGGAGCAACGCCCCACTCATTGTTTCAAGAAACAGGATAGTTAAAATTAGATCCGCGCCAACAACTTAGAACATCCGAACACACACTACAATTTCGGCAATCAAACTGTATAAAATAATATTAGCAATCAAATGCTAGAAAAGCTCAAACTTCATAACTTCAAAAGTCATCAAAATACAGAACTTAATTTTGATAATTCACGCCTACACGCACTCGTAGGACAAAACAGTTCTGGTAAAACATCTGTTTTGCAAGCATTGCATTATCTCAGTCGGCTTGCTAATTCATCATTTGACAATATTTTTCAGCATGAAAGAGCGCCTCAATTTATTACAACAATTGGGCAAGATAATATGTCTGTTACTGCAACTGGTTTTTGGAAAAACCCCGAGCGAAATAATTGGGAAGCTTCCTATAACTGGATACAAAAAGTTAATCATTCTTGGTATCCTACAGCATCATGGAAGGCCGATAAAAACCAGGAAGATAGGAAAGTAATGTCTAAAACTTCCTTCATCACTACGGAAGAGCCAATTCAGCAATTTTTGAGAAACGCAGTTCATCTTAAGCTCGTAGCCAGTAATCTTGCTAAAGCAGCTTACAGTGATGCAATTACACCGCGAGTTGAGTTCGATGGTTCAGGCTTAGCACCTACCTTAGACTATCTTCGTGACGAAGCTCCAGATAAATTTCAATCTTTAGAGAAAATGTTGAAACGGATTGTACCAGGTGTACGCGAGGTAGGGGTGAGGCGAGCTAAAGTTATGGTCAATCGCCAACGCTTAATCGAAGTCGATGGCAAATCTATCTCCTACGAAGAAAGTCAGGAAATTGTAGGGAAAGAAGTTGTCCTAGATATGAATACTGGTAAGCGTATTCCAGCCCATGCTATTAGCGAAGGAACAATGCTCGCTCTCGGATTATTGACTGTTTTGATGAATCCCAATCAACCTAATTTAGTGTTACTAGATGATGTCGAACAGGGACTCCACCCAAAAGCGCAACGAGAATTAATCGCTGTTTTTAAGGAAATTATTCAAGAAAACAGCAACCTGCAAATTATTTTTTCGACACATTCTCCTTACATTGTCGATGAACTTATTCCTTCTCAAGTTCATGTATTAAGTAACAACAATTCAGGTGTGACTCGTTGCAAACGCTTGGATGAACATCCTGATGTAGAATGGGCAAAACAAACTTTAACCACCGGAGAATTCTGGGATGCGGAGGGAGAAGATTGGGTGGTTGCAGGAGAAATAAATGATTGAGTTTGTGGTGATTGTGGAAAGTAGCGCAGATGCAAGAACCGCTACTAAATTAGCCGATCGCGTTTTAGTAGAAAAAATTGATTGGTTAGAACCTGAGATGCTGCAACATCTATTTCACTGGAGTGGTTTAGAAGCTGGCACAGACAATTCTTGCTGGAAAAATATCGATGATATAACTAAACGTTTTTCCGATCAATTTAAATTCCCCACCATCAGATCAAATGGAAGGTTTAAAACGGATGGTCAATCAGCTAATAAAATTATGAAGTTAATCAGCTTTATACAACACAAACAAAAGAGAGATATTAAAGCCGTTATTTTTATGCGTGATTTAGACAATCAACCTCAGCGAAGAGAACATATCGAGCAAGCACGTTTAGAACAGATCGATCAACAACCTAAATTAGCAATTATTATTGGTACACCCGACAGAATGCGGGAAGCCTGGGTTTTGAATGGGTTTATTCCATCTAATCAACAGGAAAAACAAATTCTTCAAGAGATAACGACCGAATTGACGTTTAATCCTTGTGAGGAGTCACACAGACTACGCTCTAACTCATTGACAGAACCCGATCGCATTAGAAATCCTAAAGTTGTTGTCGAAAAGCTAACAGGTGGCAGAATGGAGCGCGAACAACAGTGCTGGGAAGAGACGCCTCTGGAATATCTGCGAGAAAAAGGTGTTCATACAGGCTTAACAGCCTATATTGATGAAATCGAGGAACGATTAATTCCAATCATTGGATCTGCTGAGTAAGATCAGCCCGATATTCCCTAAACCTCTCCCGACCGGATCTTGTGGTCGATAAAGTCACGGGCGCGGCGGGTTTATGATATTTATCATTTGTATGGGAGACATTGGTGAACCCGCCACTACGGTAATCATAATCAATTTACATCTACAATTACCAATTAACAATTACCATTTTATCAATTGTGCATCTTGATTGAAAAACTTCCGGGACAATCCCTCAGTCAACAGCCAAGTTGCAATTACAGTTGCCAGCGCTAACACAAACATAATCAAAATTTGGTAAGATGCTGCATCGAGAGGACTGACACCGCTCAGCATTTGACCTGTCATCATCCCGGGTAAACTTACGATTCCTACCACCGTCATTGTATTTAAGAGCGGGATTAATCCAGCTTTGATGGCATCTTTGCGGTACTGTTTTACTGCTTGCTGCGGCGTCGAACCTAAACTTAAATGCGTTTCTATTTCTAACTGGCTGCTATTAACTGTACTGAGAAGTCTTTCGCCCGCGATCGCCCCGGAGTTCATGGCATTGCCCAAAATCATACCCGCTAAGGGAATCAGGTATTGCGGTTCGTACCAAGGGTCAGGTTGTAAAATTAGCAAGTTTGTATAGGCGAGAGTCAAGGCCGTACTGATAAAAATTGAACCCCAAACTAAGGGCAGTAAGTTCTTGATTTTTTTGCTGATGCGGTTGCTGGCAACCATGCTAGCTGTTGTCAGCATGATTGCTAAAACTGCTAAAACCAGCCAAGGATTTTTTCCCTCCGGATCAAATACGACTGCGAGCACGTACCCGACTAAGATTAGCTGGATCAGGGTGCGCCCTGCCGCGATCGCGATCGCCCCCTCCAATCCCAATCCCTGCCACGCCGAAAGCCCGATCGCGATCGCCACCATCCCCAAAGCCCAACCCAAATCTGTAAAATCTAGCAGAATTAACACCGGCCCACCCTTTCGATAATGTGATTGTTTGACTGTCCAAATATAAGATATTGCAATAAAGGTTTCTGAGAAACAGTTTTGCTGCAAGAATTTGCTTTGATAATGCTTGAAATTTATGGTGTGAAGAGTGAATAATGTTCCCCCCCTCGACTTAACCCGCCAATACGCCCAGATTGGCGACGAGATAACCGCTGCGGTGCAAAAAGTGCTTGCCTCTGGCGGCTACGTAGGCGGCCCGGCCGTGAAGAGTTTTGAACGAGAGTTCGCCGACTACACTGGAGTTTCCGAGTGCGTTGGCTGTAACTCTGGCACGGATGCGCTGATTTTGGCCTTGCGAGCTCTCAAAATTGGCCCTGGCGATGAAGTGATTACCACTCCTTTTACCTTTTTTGCTTCGGCTGAGACAATTAGCGCCGTCGGCGCAACTCCAGTATTTGTCGATATTGACAGCGATACTTTTAATCTGGATGTCGAGCTCCTCGAAGCGGCAATTACCGACAAAACCAAGGCAATTATGCCAGTGCACATCTTCGGTCAACCGGTAGACATGACTCGGTTGATGGAAATTGCGACTCGACACAATTTAGCCGTAATTGAAGATTGCGCCCAATCTGTCGGGGCCGAGTGGCAGTCTCGAAAAGTCGGCAGCATCGGCCATGTCGGCTGCTTCAGTTTTTATCCGACCAAAAATTTAGGCGCTTGCGGTGACGGTGGCGCGGTGACGACAAACGATCCTGCCCTCGCAGCTTCGATGCGAGTGCTCAAAGAACACGGACAGTCTTCTAGGTATTTCTACGAAGAAATCGGGTACAACAGCCGTTTAGATGCCCTGCAAGCGGTGATTCTCAGCATTAAATTGCGGTATCTCGACAGTTGGAACGCCCAACGGCGGGAGAAAGCGGCACTTTACAGCGAATTTCTCTCCCGCGTGCCCGGAGTTGCCGTCCCCAAAGAATTGCCGGAAGCAAAAGGAGTTTGGAATCAATACACGATCCGGCTGACAAGTCCAGAAGAGGCGCAAAATTCCTCTGGCAATTTCCGGGACTTGGTGCGGGCTCAGTTGCAGGAAGCTGGCATCGGTTCGATGGTTTACTATCCGTTACCTTTGCACCTGCAACCTGTTTACAAATCTTTGGGCTATTCTGCCGGTCAATTGCCACAGGCTGAGCAAGTTTGTCGCGAAGTCTTGTCTTTGCCGATGTTCCCGGAACTGTCGAGGGATCAACAAGAGCGGACGATTTATGGTCTGAAAGATTGCTTGGCAAAGGCCGATCGCATCCGGTAGCTTGGGCGCGATGGCATCAGCGAGGGAAATGCAGGAGGAGAAAAGAATTGCAGGGTTGCATTGCTGCGAGAATGTGCAGCGGTCAGGGAGAGCTGTTAAGTATTTTGACTGATCACTTGTACTTTTATGTACTATATTTAATGAAAAGAAACAAATTTAGGCTAGCAATCCGCCTCGAACGGGTGCATTTTCCGCTCGCCTAAAACTTGAAATGCGATCGGTCAATGATGAAGAAGGAAGTTCGGCAACGGATTCTGTAACGGATGTAACGGATGTAACGGATTTCAGGAAGAAGGAAGAAGGAAGAAGGAAGAAGGAAGAATAAAGAATAAAGAATGTTGGAACTTTCGACTTCTAATCCCCGATGCCCGATGCCCGATGCCCAATGCCCGATGCCCGATGCCCGATGCCCGATGCCCGATGCCCGATGCCCGATGCCCGATGGCCGATGCCCAATTCTCAATTTAACCTGTAATTTTCAGAAGATAAGAGGAAAATAAACGAGTGCCTCAGTATCAATTCACTCAGGCTAGACGCTACGATCCACAAGCGATCGCTCAGTATTACCGCAACCGTCCTTGGAAAGCAATTTGGCGCGCAATAACCGTTATTTGGTCTTTGGCAGGCTTTGTGCTAGGGATGCTGTGGGACAGTTGGCAGCACGAAGTCGCAGCACACCAGCCGGAACGGGCCGCCCACCTGCGACAAATACTCACTCGCTTGGGCCCCACTTTCATTAAAGTCGGTCAAGCCCTTTCTACCAGACCGGATTTGATCCGCAAAGACTTTCTTGAAGAATTGATCAAACTTCAGGATCAATTGCCGCCGTTTGACTCGGTGCGCGCTTTCGAGATTATTGAAGCGCAACTCGATCGCAAAATTAGCGAAACCTACAGCGAAATCTCCCCCGAACCTGTCGCCGCGGCAAGTCTTGGTCAAGTCTACCGAGCTCGCCTCCTCACCGGGGAAGCAGTAGCAGTCAAGGTTCAGCGACCGAATTTGCTGCCAGTCTTGAGCCTTGACCTTTATTTAATGCGCTGGGCCGCTGGATGGTTGGGCCCCTTGTTGCCGCTGAATCTCGGTCACGACCTTTGTTTGATCGTCGATGAATTCGGTATCAAATTGTTCGAGGAAATTGATTATATCAATGAAGGCCGCAACGCCGAGAAATTTGCTACAAATTTTGCCGACGACCCGACAGTAAAAGTTCCGAGCATTTACTGGCGTTATACTTCAAACTGCGTTCTGACTCTCGAATGGATTGACGGCATCAAGCTGACAGATATGGAAAGTGTTAAAGCCGCAGGTTTGGATACCGATAGTTTAATTGAAGTCGGAGTCCGCAGCGGTTTGCGGCAGTTGCTGGAACACGGATTTTTTCATGCTGACCCTCATCCGGGAAATCTGTTTGCCTTAGCGGACGGCCGCATGGCTTACATTGATTTTGGGATGATGGATCAGATGGAAGAAACAACTAAAGAAACTTTGGTTGATTCTGTCGTTCATTTGATCAACAAAGATTACTTACAATTAGCCAAGGATTTTGTCAAACTTGGCTTTTTGACACCAGATACAGATATTATGCCGATCGTTCCGGCGTTGGAATCTGTACTGGGTGATATCGTCGGCGAAAAGGTGTCAGATTTTAACTTCAAGACGATTACAGACCAGTTTTCGGAGTTGATGTACGATTATCCTTTCCGGGTGCCGGCGAAATTTGCCTTAATTATTCGCTCTCTGGTGACAGAAGAAGGTTTGGCCCTGACGCTGAATCCGAATTTCAAGATAGTCGAGGTGGCGTATCCTTATGTAGCGCGGCGTTTGTTGAACGGAGAATCTCCGGCACTGCGGCGGCGACTGATTGAGGTATTATTCAAAGATGGCAAATTCCAGTGGAACAGGTTAGAGGACATGATCGCGATCGCCCGATCGGATCGCAGTTTCGACTTGCTCCCCACAGCACAACTAGGCTTGCAATTTTTGCTGTCCGAGGAAGGCTCGTTTTTGAGACGCCAGCTAATGTTAGCTTTGATTGAGGACGATCGAATCCACACCGAAGAAGTTCGCAGCCTGTGGAACTTAGTCAAGGAAGATTTGCAGCCCAGTCGCCTGTTCAACGTTGCTCTAGGCGCTTTGACGGAGTTTTCCACAGCAGGAGCAGCCGCGCTAACTCGATTTTAATTAGAAGGAAGAAGGAAGTTCGGCAACGGATTCTGTAACGGATGTAACGGATGTAACGGATGTCAGGAAGAAGGAAGAGGGAAGAAGGAAGAAGGAAGAAGGAAGAAAAATAATTCTACTCTTGCCCATTCCCATTCCCAATTCCCCATTCCCCATTCCTAATTCCCAATTCCCAATTCCCCATTCCCAATTCCCCATTCCCAACTTCCAATTACCCAAATTAAGGAATTATTCGTGTATTATTTTCCAGAACCTCCCTATTTTTTAATGTCGGCTGGATTACTAGCAGGTATGGCTTCCGGCGTAGCATTTGAAGCAACTCTCAAACAATCGGTACAACAATGGTCTAAAAATCGTTCTACTCGCACCTTGGCTAATCTGCCAAGGCTGCAATTGGTCATACCTTTTCTGGGAATGGCGGGCGGTATTTGTGTATTTTTAGCTTCTGGGATGGAGATTTTTGGCTTCCCAAAACTACTTTGTTATGCCCTAGCTTTGCCACTGACGGTACTCACTGGCTGGCTAGTTTGGACTCAGCTAGGTAAGCTTTTGATCGAGTTAGAACGCGGAGGTTCCCAAGCGCTGGATTTAGATTCTTTTGAACAATGAAAGTTAACTATCAACCTCTTTTGTGAGAAGCAAGGGGGTTGATAGTTATCTAAGATTATCCTATTTGATGCTTTTTGAACCGCAGAGAACGCAGAGAACGCAGAGGAATAGAAAGAAGAAGATGACAACTTAGGCAATAATTAGTGTAAAACTTTTAAAATCTAAAATCTAAAATCTAAAATCTAAAATCTAAAATCTAAAATCTAAAATCTAATGAGTATTGTTATTGTTACGGGTGCGGCGGGATTTATTGGCTCTAACTTAGTAGAAACTCTTTTAAATCGAGGGGACACTGTGATCGGTGTTGATGAGTTCAACGATTATTACGATCCGGATCTCAAGCGCAAGAATATTGCACGATTTGAAAAGTATCCGGGTTTTGAATTGGTGGAAGGGGATATTTTGTCTCTAAATTGGCGAGGTCTTTTATCTGATGCTAAGGTAATATTTCATCAGGCGGCGCAAGCAGGAGTTCGTGCTAGCTGGGGCGATGGTTTTCGCAGCTATACCGATCGCAATATTAACAGCACTCAAGTATTATTAGAAGCGGCTAAAGATGCGCCAAGATTGCAAAAGTTTGTCTATGCTTCTTCTTCTTCAATTTACGGCAATGCTGAATCTTTTCCCACGAATGAAAACGCTTGTCCGCAGCCGGTTTCTCCCTACGGAATTACGAAATTAGCCGGTGAACGTTTGTGTGGGCTTTATTACAAAAATTTTGGTCTTCCGACTACTTCGCTGCGCTATTTTACTGTTTACGGGCCGAGACAGCGCCCCGATATGGCTTTTCACAAGTTTTTTAAGTCGATTTTGTTTGACGAGGCGATTTCAATTTTCGGCGACGGATTGCAAACGCGGGATTTTACTTTTATCAGCGATTGCGTTGCTGCAAATTTAGCGGCGGCTGAGGTTGCGGAAGCTGCGGGGGAAGTTTTTAATATTGGTGGGGGAAGTCGGGTGGTTTTGAAAGAAGTTATTGATACAATAGAGAGAATTGTCGATCGACCTATTCGGATAGATTTTACTGAAGCTGCTAGGGGAGACGCGCGGCACACTAGCGCGGATGTGTCCAAAGCCCAGAAAATCTTAGGTTATCAGCCGCAGGTTGCTTTAGAAGAAGGTTTAAGGCGCGAATGGGAGTGGATTCAGTCTTTGTACAGTTAGATGCTATCTATCCCAGAAATTCCGCAACTTAAATTGAACATTATTAACTTTTTGAATTCCCCAACTTTTGAGATTTCTCTGCAAGCGAACTAGCAAATTTGGAGGCGTGAGTTTTGGTTGTGTTTGCGGCGAATTCAAATAGCGGTAGTGCAGAAATACATCTCGGTACGGAATCTCAATATCTTCGCCAGCACACAATCGAGTAAACTTTGCAGCCGAAATACTCATGTAGTGCAAGTAAGTCAGCCGCCGCCCTTTATCGTATAGAACATAATCTATCACATCAAATTGAGAAGACCAATGATTGCCCGTTACCTCTGCAGGTTGACGATAAGCAAAGTTATAAAAAGAGATGTCGCTACAGGCGACTAAATAGTTAAATAAAGGTTGGTCAGTTCCGCGCAAAGACAAAATTTCTGCTTCGCCTGAAGTTAATTTATCTAAAAGTTGGCTTGAGTTATGCCGATTTAAAATGCCTTTTTTTGAAGCAAACCAACCCGCACAAAAAATATGAGATTGCAGTTGGTTAATGTTTAAAATATTGGGCAGTCTTTCCGAGGATAAGTCAAATACATAATTCATGTCTGATTTGTATTGAAAATCGTTGGCTACCCAATCATATTCATCAAGTTTTTGATAGATGTAATCCAGAGAACCCATTAACAGAGTGTCGCAGTCAAAATAGACAAATTTGTCAAAAGGGCCGTCAAAACAGCAAAATTTTCGGTGCATTTCCAAACAGTGAACTTGCCGCCAACCTTTAGCCTGCCAAACTTTTTGAGCCTTGCAGTGAGATGTCCAAGCTTGAGTCGCAAAGTCTTCCCAGAAATCGATGGAATCGGTATTTTCAAAGAGGGTGACATTGCGTAGGGTGGAAATGTGCGATCGCACTTTTTTCAAGTTATCATCGTAGGGAATGATGCAAACAGGAATATTTTTTGCCCCATTGACTTCGAGGCTGTTCAATAAAGCGACTAAGTGGTCAAAAACAACATCGTTTGCTAGAATATAAATGCCATCAGTCATCGGATTTTAGATTTTAGATTTTAGATTTTAGATTGAAGAATTGTACTCATTCAAAACTTGTCTGGTGTCAAAAACACCCCCAAATTTATGAATTGTGGAACAGGCATCTTGCCTGTTCTTCAAAGCTTGTCTGGTGTCAAAAACACCCCCAAATTTATGAATTGTGGAACAGGCATCTTGCCTGTTCTTCAAAGCTTGTCTGGTGTCAAAAACACCCCCAAATTTATGAATTGTGGAACAGGCATCTTGCCTGTTCTTGAAAGCTGGTTGATAATAAGACAACATATGATTTTATCCTCACCTAGTGAAAGCACGAAATATTTTTTGCACGAAATTTGGTGGTTCCTCATTGAGATAACGATAATGTTTCCAAAGATTCCAATAAGGACTACCCGATTTAATTGTTATTCCCGCCCAGTGAATATATTTTAACCTTTTGCCTTGGTCATAAAGAACATAATCTATTTCTTGAAAATGCTTGGAACCAGCCCAGCTTCCCGGTTCGCTTGCTGAATCTTTAACAAGGTTGCAGCGCTTGGGAATCAGCTTAAGAATCATATAATTTAGTAGAGGTTGGTCTGTAACATTTTGAGTAAAGTCAAAATATTCTCGATGCTGCGAACATTCTCGCAAAATTCCATACATTTGCGCTTCTGTAATAGTTCCTTTTCTAGAAGCCCAAAAACCGCTGTTGAATACATCTTGAAGCTGTGAGTCGGTAAAGATATTCTGTTCTTTTACAGCGGGTGAAAATACATTTCGCAGTTTTTCGCTGAGGTGGTGGTAGTCGCAGCAAAAAAAGTCTACTTCTGATAGTTTGTTTAAGTTGTCTGCGATGTCTTCAAAGACGATGATATCGGTATCGATGTACAGAAATTCGTCAAGGGGGCCAAACCAGGCGGCGAGTTTTCGCATTTTGTTGGGGAGGGCTAAAAAGTTGCGATCGAACATTTGGCCAATTTCTCTGGTAAACTGTTCCACCAACTCCAGATTTGGGAACAATTGCACCCCGTGGAGACTGCTGAGTGCGGCTGCGACTTGCTGATAATTGTCGTCGAAGGGAATCATAAAAATTGGTACTTGACAATTGTACAGACGTATGCTGTTTAAAAGGGCGATCGCGCTTTCGAGCACTTTATCATTCGCAACAATATAAATACCGCGACTCATACATTTATCCTCAACCTTCTCAATACCCTTTTTAACAAATTCGGCGCAGAAACCTCAGTATAAGACTTTGGCGCTTGGGCAAAAATCGGACGCTTGGACGGTTCGCGGAGATAGCGGTAATGCAGGAACAAATCGCGATAGGGAAACTCAATATTTTCGCCCGCACAAACTCTCCGAATTAAATCCGGCGGCACACCAATATAATGAATGTAAGTAAGTCGGTTTCCCTTGTCGTACAAAATCTGATCTTGCTCTTCAAAATGTTTGGAAGTGACGCTGCACCCAGTTTTTTCGCCATCCGGGAGGCTATAAGCAAAATTATAGCTATTCATCCCCGTTTTCATCACCATATAATTGATCAACGGCTGTTCTCCCGCACCTTCATAGAGAATTTCCACCTCGCCCGATTGCAGTTGAGCTAACAGCCATTCCCTAGTATTTATATCAAACAATCCTTGCTTGCTGGCGTAAAATCCAGAACAAAATATTTCCGAGTCGATCCGATTTTGCTCAAAAACTTCGAGGAGTTTTAGTGACTGAATATTGTAGACTTTAGTGGGGTCGCGAAATTGAAAATCATAAACCACAAAATCCGATTCCTCTAACTTCTGAAAAACCGCATCAAGGGAATTCATCACCAAAGTATCGGCATCCATGTAGATAAACTTGTCAAACGGGCCGTCGAAAGCGCAAAAGCGTCGGTGTGCGCCGTAAAGCCGGAATTTTTTGCGGTTCAAACGCTCGGGTGCGGCTGCTTCCATGAATTTGTCCCATCGCTGAATAGATGCGCTATCTTCATAAATAAAGACGTTGGGACGGTTAACAATTTCAGCTTGGATTTGCTGTATCTGGTCGTCGAAAGGATAAATACAGACCGGAGTATTTGAGCCTAAGATAACTTCAACACTGTTGAGCAAGGCAATTAGTTGGTCGTAAACTGTATCGTTGGCTAGAGTGCAAATTCCATTCATATCTATAGTCTCGCGAAGGCGGACTTTCTTTGTGTCGTTGCGGTTTCAACCGCCGAATCATTTAGTAAAATGGTAGAGAAGGGCGATCGGGGGAAAACTAGGAAATAGGAATATCCAAAGAACAGGCTACGCGAAAACCCCAGTATTTGCTCCCAAGACTTGACAAATACCAATAACGACTCATGCTACGGCAATAGAAAGCATCATCTTCCCAGGAACCGCCACGCAGAACTCGGTTATCATCTGTACCAGTTTCCCAAGAACTCCCGTCACAAGGCGCGTCGATGTAGCTACTGTGCCGCCTATCACTACACCATTCACAAACGTTCCCGTGCATATCGTAAAGTCCAAAAGCATTCGGAGGAAAACTCCCGACATTAGTTGTTCGAGGAAAACTCCCGCCATTAGTTTTTTTTCGACGGTTAACTCGCGATTTTGGAAAACGACAGAACTTATTGGGCGTGTAATTCGCTAGATTGAATGTAATAGTTTCCCCAAAATGAAATGGGGTTGTTGTGCCGGCTCGACAGGCGTATTCCCATTCTGCTTCACTCAGGAGGCGATACTTTTTCCCGGTTTTTTGCGATAGTTTGCCACAGAATTCGACGGCATCATTCCAGGATACTTGTTCTACAGGACGTTTTTCACTTCTGAAATGGGAGGGTCTGTTTCCCATCACTGCTTGCCACTGTGCTTGGGTGATGGGATATTTGCCTGCATAAAAAGCGGGTACTGTTACTTGATGCTGCGGACTTGCAAAATCATCTATAAGTTTCTCTGTTACGGGCGAACCCATTATAAATGTGCCACCTGAAATATAAACCATTTCCAGCATAACTCCGTTACCTAAGTCTTCTGGGAAGAAGCGAGCAGAGGACGTATTACGACTATTTTCTGTTCCTTCAGCATCAACGGTAATGACATCAAACTCAAAGATAGGCAAATAGTTTGGTAAATGCAACTTTTCCTTTAAATCTTCTCTATTTTGCAGGACCCAATATGCAGCCAACTTCACCTTCATTGATTCATCTTGCAGTGCCCCCATTATTAAATCTAAACCTGCATCTCCATATTTGAGCGCTTCAGACAGTGCAGCAATCTTCACCTCGACAATCGGTGAAGCCAAACGACTCTTAACGCCGGGAATCCCTCCTAAAACGGCTGCACCCAATGGCACTTGAGATTCACCGCCGAGCACGGCATCGTATTCTCTGGGTTGATTTTGGTTTTCTGTCATGGCGCTATTTCCTAAGATGCAAAGTTAGACAGCCAATTGAGCAAGTTTAATTCATGGAGAATGATTTGTCTGGCTTCGGCAATTTTATCCCTGGCTTCATGCCAATAATCCGCATTAGCCACAACCTCTTTAATAAATTCTACTCCTTTCTCATCCAAACTCGGCAGCCGCAGAAAACTCCCTGCCGGCAACAATTTATCTGCCGCCGAACCGCCGTAATAAATTGGCAAACACCAAGCTAACAAAGCATCCCAAAGCTTCTCGCTGACATACCAATCGTTTTCGGCATAATTTTCAATAGCTAAGTTGTAATAGTATGGCGCGACAGCGTGCCATTTATTGTTCATAGTGCCGTTCCCGCGCGCCCAAGTTGGCAAGTTTCGCCCGTAAAGGTCAAAATCCAATTCTTCTGATCGCAGCAATTTAATAAAGTCTAATCGGTGGCGGTGATTGGCGCTGCGGCTAACACCTGAAGTAATCCAAGAACAAGATTTAGTTTTCGGCGGCGCAGGCATTTCATCGAGTTCTCGAAACGAGTTAGAGTGATACCAAATCGCGGGCATATAATCGGGTTTTGGGGCGAAGTCGTCGGGCCCGGAAACGTAACCGCAATAAAGTTTGGCTTGTTCGTAGTTGGCTTTGGTAATCTCAATTACTTCTGGTAATGGCGGCTCGCGGATCAGGTAAATTATGCGTTCCTTGGGGACACCGCGCAATTTTTCTCGAACGTCATTTTCTTGGTTTTGATGCCTGTACCGACGTATTTTCTCGACCCACGATTGCTTTTTGGGCTGTTGGGGAAAGTCGAATTGATACATGAGTAAAAAGTCTGGTTCTGGGTGGTTAGCGAGCATTTGAATGTTGCCCCATTTGCCGAAGTTTTGGGGGGTTTGTTGCCACAGCCAGTCGCTTTGGTTCATGCCTGGGTAGGTGGTGATTGTGCCGATGATTTTTTGGTTCATATCTAATAATAAATCGGGTTTTTGCGTGTGGGCGGGGCGGGTTTATGAGATTATTAATTTTAGGCGATGATTGTTGGTAAAACCCGCCCCTACGGATTTTAAAATTATCGGAGGAGGATTAATGAATGATTTGCGATCGCACTTGGTCATCCACATAACCCATAATTTTTTGTATCCTATTTTCCCAGGAAAATTGCTTGACCAAATTCAATGTTTCTGCATAGCCTTCGCTTTTCCTCGGATATTTGGTTAAACAATCTCGAATGCTTTGCGCGAACTGGTGCGGGTTATCCGGTTGGCACCAAGTTGCTGCTATATTTCCCGATTTAAATTCCTTTAAAGATGCAATCTCCGTCGCTACAATCGGAGTTCCCGATGCCATATAATCGAAGAATTTTAAAGGAGATGTGAACGTCGCAGCCTCTGTCAAACAGTGAGGGTGAGTCAAAACATCGGCTGCTTGCAGCAAGCTAGCCAGTTGATTTTGAGGGAGGTAGCCGAGAAATTTAATGTTGTTAACTTGCTTGGATTGGGCTAATTGCTGGTAGGCTGTTACTTGGGATGAATCACCGCCCGCGATCGCAAATTGAACCAGCGGCAGTTCCTTAGCCACATCCACCAACATATCAACACCTTTAAACGGGTAAAGTCCCCCTGCATAAACTGCTAAATGCTGTCTGTCATCTTCTAATAATTGCTGTCGCCAATTCTGGGCAGCTTCTGTTTGTCGGGCGTGAAACAAATGGTTAAAACCGTTGTGCAGCGTAATTACTTTTTCCGGCGGCATTCCATTCTTAATCATGCTTTCTCGGACAGTATCGGCAACAGTTACAGCAATTTGAAAGAGAGGATTGCGAACGATTTCTGATTCAAATTGCTTGTTTTCATGGTGGTGCTGTTCGTAGATAGCGAGAATACCGTTTTTAACTGCTGCTTTGACAAAGTTCCAGTCGCGGGTGTGGACAATTTTAGTTGATTTAAGTAGGTGAATCGGTAAATAGTATTTTGATACTATTGTACTGGAACTCGTCCACTTGCTGTCCCAAAGGTCGATCGGCCACGGCATCGGTAAATCTGCTACTTTTAATTTATCTTGAATATTGTAAATTTTGGCAAGTTTGTCATCGGGTTTCCTGGGTTGAAAAGGAAAAAGCAAATCAACTGGATTCAAAGCACTCCAGCCTTTGCGGAGGTATACCAAGACTGCTGGATAACCGAGATTTGCTGCGGCATTAGCAGAGTGTGCAACTTGAACTAAGCTGGCTACATTGGGTTGCGGCAAGATATTTCGGGTAAAAAATACATAATATTTGGACATGGTAATTGGTAGTTAGTAATTAGTAATTGTTGACTGTTGACTGTTGACTGTTGACTGTTGACTGTTGACTAATGACTAATGACTAATGACTAATGACTAATGACTAATGACTAATGACTAATGACTAATGACTACTGACTACTGACTACTGACTACTGCCAACTGCCAACTGACTACTTTTTAACAGCCTGACGCTTAATAGTATTTTCTATAAATTCTAAAGTCGTGAAAATATTAGCAGCCGAGTGAAATGATTCTCTGATTAACTCGTCTCTTTCTTCGGGAGAGTCTACCATTTCATCTACTAGCATTTTGAGGTAAGCTATCATGGGAGTCAGGCGAGTGCGAATTTCGTAAGAACCTCTAATTAGAGCTTCATCGCGAGCGGTTTCTTCGGCAAATTGCACTGAATACAAGCGAGTGTAGTATCCTCCTTTTGCTAGCAATTCTTCGTGGGAACCCATTTCTACTACTTGCCCGCGATCGATCACGGCGATTTTGTTGGCTTTTTGGACTGTGGAGAGGCGGTGGGCGATTACCAACGTTGTGCGATCGCAGCTCAATTTCTCGATCGCCGCTTGCACGTACCTTTCCGAAACCGTATCCAGCGAACTCGTTGCCTCATCTAAAATTAAGATTTCCGGGTTTTGCAGCAGGGCTCTAGCAATTGAAATTCTCTGACGCTGCCCTCCCGATAAAATCACGCCCCGATCGCCAATTTGAGTATCTAACCCATCGGGCAACAGTTGGATAAACTCGTAAGCATTCGCTCCCTTCGCCGCTTCCACAATTTCTTCCTCAGTCGCATCGGGCTTAGCATAAGCAATATTTTCGCGCACTGAAGCATTAAACAAAAACGTATCTTGGCTAACAATACCCATCGCTTGTCTGAGACTTTTCAGCTCAAATTCGCGCAAATCCCTGCCATCTAGCGAGATATGACCTTCAGTAGGATCGTAAAATCTCGGCAGTAAATCTGCCAAAGTTGACTTGCCAGAACCCGAAGTTCCTACCAAAGCCAAAGTAGTGCCGTGAGGTAGAAATAAATCAATTCCTTGCAAAACTAAATTTTTGTGGTTAGGATAACTAAAAGATATTTTATTAAAATGAATTCCCGATCGCAAATGAGTGTAAGGCACAGAACCGTTGAGCATAAATGGCTTGTCCTCGCAGCTCAAAAAATCATTAACCACCTCTACACTAGCCGAGGTATTAGCAAATTGACTGCGCCCGCTATTCAACTGAGAAATTAAAGGAATTAACCTAAAAAGTACCAATAAGTAGGTTAATAAAATTGTAGCAATAGACTCTATCTCATTCGCAAATATTGTGCGACCTATAAATACAATCAAAATTATAACTATCAAATTAACAACTTCGTTAATTGGGGCGATCGCCGCATAATTTACCTGAGCCTGAAAATCCGCTTGTTCTCGCCTTTGAATTAAATGCTTGATCCGCTGATACTCCCTTTCCTCGTTCCCAGTTGACTTGACCAGCCGAATCCCCGTAATGGTTTCGAGCACCCTAACCGAATAATCTTTCGACATTTCAGAAAGCAGGTGGCCAAAATGCTTGGAACGGTTAATAATATATTGATTTGCCCAAGCAACTAACGCCAGCAAAACTGTAGCTGTCACCGTCAGTTTCCACGAGATAGAAAGTAGCAGACCCACAAAAACCAAAACCGTGATTGACGTAGTAAACATTCCGATGGCCGTACCAACTGCACTAGCAGTCCGACCAATCTCTCCGCCCAATCTATTAATTAAATCCCCGACTTTAGTTTTAGAGTAAAAATCTAGATCTACTTCTAACAACAACCGCAAACCTGCTTCTCGCAAATCAAAAGTCAGAGAGCGCGTCAGAGAAGTAGCTACTAAAGTATTGATATAACTCGCAACATTTTTTAAAAAAATTGCCAGCACAACCGCCCCGGTCATCAACATTAAACGCTGATTTTCGGGCATTCCCTCAAAGGGATACATCAAAGTTTTAATGAGAGATGGAGCGCCGCGCAGCTCGATAGCGTGATCTAAAAAACTTAAAAGCACTGGTACAATCAGAGTAGTGCTGATACCGTTGAATAAAGCGCCAGAAAAGCCCAGCATCACAGTTAAGATAATCCTGCCGGGATATCGTCTGGCAAATTTTAGGAGTAGCTTATTGGCAGACATGAAGCATTCCCAGCTAAACAGTACGGCCTCTCAAAATCTTCTTTAATAACAGCCAGCTTTTCTTCCTCCCGTGAGTCGGTTTAAAATAACATTTACATACCTGCGATTATATCTGAAAGTATCGGTTTCATTGCTTGAATACTATATTTTTTCACACATCTTTCCCGAGCTTTCATTCCTTGTAAATTAGCCGCTGTCAAATTTTGAAATATCCATTGAATTTTTTGTGAAATTTGAGCGGGAGAACCCGGATCGACTAAATAACCCGTTCCCCCTAAAATTGCTGGAATATCCCCCACTCGCGTAGACAAAACAGGCTTAGCCATTGCCATGCCATCTGTCAGCTTGAGCGGAAACTGAGCCACGGCTGTGAGAGTTTCTCGCTGAGGAACAACGACAACATGAGCCGCCGCTACAACCGACGGCATCGTCTCCACTGGAAACCTTGGCAGTTTAATAATCCAACGCCCCCATTGTTTCACAAGTTTATCATCATAATCATCATAAGGACTCCCGCCGACGATCGCTAATTTTAAATCGGGTTCATTTAACTGTTCGAGGGCCATCAAAACATCCTCAACACCTTTGTGAGGTCGCGGCGCACCGGGAAACATTAAGATTCTATACCCGGACAAGCCGTAACGCTGTCTGCTCAATTCAGGATTGTATTTAGCAGGGTCGAACATTGCAGTATCCTTACCATTAGGCAAATATACGCCACCAAAACGCTGTTTTAGAAACTCAGTATCAACGGTGACTGCATCAGCGCGGGAAACTAAACTTTCCATCCACTGAATATACAGCGGATGATCGGGTTCTCTCAACTCACCATTGTCTTTAAAAATATCTCGATAAAGCTGTTTAAAAGAAGGACGGTATTTCCATTCATCTCCGCCGTACCAGCTAAGTTCCCAGTCGTCTATATCTAAAATCACAGGGCGGTTAGTATCCATTTTTTTTAGCAGTGATAAACCCAAGCTTGTAGGTTTAGGTTTGACTGCATAAATAATATCCCCATCTATTTTTTTCAAAAGTTTTTGAGCATCCATCAAAAACCCCGGATATTTTTTACCAGGTATCGCACATACCGGGATGTCTCGCGGAGGAATAGCATACAATTCCTTGCCACACTGAAATCCAACAACTTCTACATCACATTTAAGATTGAGCAAGACTTGAGCTAAGAGAAAAGCACGAATTGCACCTCCTCCTGACAAATCGCTCACTACTAATGAAACTTTCACTGAGTATTTTGTTTAAAACCTTGGTTTGATTTTCCTGCTTAACCGAGCTTTTGTCAAGGCTATTAGGACTGGCGCCCTCCAGACCAAAGAAACCGGGTTTGAACCAGGGGAAAGGACAGCAACGAAGTATTTGGGTAAAAAACCCAGTGATGCACTTGGGAGTGTTATTCCAGCCAGCAATACTTATTCTCAGTAATTTTTGGGTATGTTGAGGCTAATTTATTTTTAATTTTTGCAGAAATTTTGTTGCTTTTGATGCCGTTTGATAACAAACTTTAATTATTTTAAACGCCAGGGATTGTTAAGTTGATTTGGTAAAAATATTTTAGCTGTGCGATCGACTATTCTAGTAAAGAGCGATCGCGTCACGTTCTTCGCGTACTGAGGGCGGTAAGGATAAGTGCAGTGCATTACTTTAATCGGTTTGTCGATCGTATAAACATCTTTCCACTTATCCAAGTAGTTGTAAACCGGGGACAAAGTTGTCATTTTCGGTTTCACCGATTCAACAGCCGCCGCAAAAGCGCCTTGGTCTTTCAATAGTAGCACATTTTGATGCGCCACTACCCTATCGAAATATTTCTTAAAGTTTGTGAACAATTCCTGAGTTTTACTGCTTTTCGTAAAAGCGATAAATCCGCCATTGTATTGAATGCTATTTTCATTTAGCGGCAACCCGACAGACTGCAAAGTTGACAGAATATCCTGCTTGACTCTTAATAAATTTGCTGCTTTAGCAATCGCAGGCTGCACGTCTTCTGTTACCAGCAAATCTACTTCATCAAGATAGTCAAAAACTTCATATATTGGCGATAGCAAACAAATATCGCAGTCCAGATAAATAGTTTTCTCAAAAGGAGATTGTTGATACAAAGCCAGCTTAGCTTGTCGCGATGCTAAAACAGGATTTTCGTGTTTCGGTGCGGCCTGCAATCTCACATTTCCGAACACCAAAAGTAAGGGATATAAAAATCGCGGGACTCTATCTATTAAAATAATAATTGGTTCGCTGTGAAACTTCCTGACTGAAGCTAGAAAATGTATGCAGTCTTGAAATGAGTACAATCCAATTAAAATGGTGATAAATCCTCTCTCCATATCTTTTATCTAGCGATAGTAAAAATCGAAATTTAATAAGGCAATTAACTGTGTTTTTAATAACCGATAGAGATATTGCCAATGCTCAAACTGCAATTTCTCCCCAACTTTATCCCAAAAGGTTCTTACTTGATTTTTTTGCCAGTCCCAATGAGCAAAAGAATGCTCCATAATTTGAGCGAGTTCCTGCCACCCGTCATTACGAATATTCCACCCAACTTTAGCAGTTGCTAACCCAATGGGATTACCGTCTTTTGTTTTGACTTTTTGCACTTCAAAAAATCTTCCAATCTTTCCCCATTCTTGAATAAACTGAATTTCTTTCCCATTGTCTCTGGCAATTACGAACAAATTTTCTTGAACAAAACTTACCTTTTTCAAGGGTATTTCTAGCTTTTTTGCTAATTTATGAATTGCCTCTTTTCTCCCAGGCAATGATTGATTTGGTGGATGTTCTAGAATGGGAATAAACCCTTTACAAGTAATTCCTGACATCCATTCTCTCTCCGGCACTTTTCCTAGGATTCTTGTATCTGCATCCACAAAGATTGTCACTCGGCATAATTCTAAGGCTTTTTTTAGTGCAAATCGTTTATCATTATAACAATAATCTACACCTTCGCGACTTTTTTTAAAGGCGAAAACATTCGTCAAATTTTGAAAGTCATTTGGGTAGTCAGTACAAACAACTAGCATCGTCCCTAGAGAATGAGTTTCTAAGTCGGCTGCTAGTTGTTTGGCTAATTCGCGATACTTTTTCCCAAAAGCTAAGGTGCAAAAACAAAAATCTTTGTGACTGTTTAACATTATTTTTGACTCAATTTTTGCACTTGTTTTATTTGAGTTTATGCTAACTGTGACGCTTTTGATGCCACTGCCAAGCATGGGAGATAATATCCTTGATGTCTGGATATTCAGGAGACCAACCCAAGGTTTCGATCGCCTTTTTGCTGCTACCAACTAAAGAAGGCGGGTCTCCTGGACGCCGATCGCACTCAACAGCCTTAATCTCTTTTCCCGTCACTTGACGAGCCGCTTCTATCACCTCTTTCACCGAAAACCCGCCGCCGTTGCCCAAATTAAAGAAATCTGATTTGCCACCATTTAACAAATATTCTAATCCTAAAATGTGAGCCGATGCCAAATCGTTAACGTGAATGTAATCCCGAATGCAAGTACCGTCAGGAGTATCGTAATCCGTGCCAAAAATCGCGATCGAATCTCGTTTCCCCAAAGCGGCGAACAACACCAGCGGGATCAGGTGAGTTTCTGGATTGTGATCCTCTCCTAACAACCCGTTAGGGTCAGCCCCAGCCGCGTTAAAATAGCGGAAACAAACAGACTTGAAATCATACGCAGCGTCAAAATCAGACAAAATCCTTTCTACCATTAACTTAGTAGCACCGTAGGGATTGATCGGGTTTTGTGGGTGGTCTTCTGTGAGCGGAATTTTCTGCGGTACACCGTAAGTCGCGCAAGTAGAAGAAAACACAAATTTCTTCACCCCAGCAGCGATCATTGCTTCCAAAAGCGTAATAGTGCCGATGACATTGTTGCGATAATATTTAGCTGGGTCGGTAACAGATTCGCCCACGTAAGCGTAAGCAGAAAAGTGCATTACCGCATCAATCTTGTGCGTAGCAAACAAGTTGTCTAGAAGAGTGCGATCGTTCGTATCGCCAACTACCAACTCGACCTGCAAAGCCTGATCTACTATATCTCTGTGACCGTAAACTAAATTATCCAAAATCACCACACCGTAACCGGCGTTTTTCAGCGCTAATACCGCGTGAGAGCCAATATATCCAGCTCCGCCCGTCACCAAAATAGTTTGTTTTTCTGAACTCATTTTCTTCTGCCTGTTTTTGTAGCTGGGATTGCCAAGAGCCTTGTTACTTTGAGACTTCCACATCAGACGCTTTCACACTCCGCGTGAGCCGGAGAATTAAAGCGAAATATATAGGCTTTGCTGTGCGGGACGGGACGATCGCACTCCTAAAAAACGCTTTTTACACTCCAGATAGATGCTGACTGTGCAAGTCTTTCTGTTCACTCGATAAACTTGAGGCGACCAATTTGGATATAATCAAATATCCGATTGATTTGATGTCGATCCTCTTCTGAAATTTTATCATCTGACAGGATAGCCGAAGTCAAAACTAAGTGTTCCCTGCGAGTGATCTTGCCAGACGCTACAATCCGATCGACTTTTTGAGAAATTGTTAAGTTCGATTTGTTGTGAGATGTTCGCATTTATTCGATCGCTTTTATGCCAAAATAGTTAAAGCCGATTGCAGTTCATGACCCAAAAATGGTGCGTACCCGACCGCAAATCAATTTGCTCAACAGCAGAAATAACGTATCAGAAACGTATCAGAGTTTTACTTCCCAAGATAGATATGCGGACTTAATAAATCTGCAATCAGCCTTCGGATAGCGTTCAGACTAACTTAATTATATAATATTTTTCCTAGAGAGGCACTTTTCTATGCAGGTTTATCGGCTTCCGGTACTGTCCGACAATTACATTTTCTTGCTGCACGACCCCGATAGCCACACAGCAGCAGTCGTCGATCCAGCGCGATCGCAGCCAGTGTTAGAGCAACTGCAAGCACTCGGAGCCGAATTAACCGCAATTTTCAATACCCACCACCACAGCGACCACGTAGGCGGCAATCAGGAACTGATCGATCGCTTTCCCCAAATTAAAGTTTACGCTGGCGCAGAAGATAGAGGCAGAATACCCGGACAGCAAGTGTTTTTACAAGCGGGCGATCGAGTTTCTTTCGCCAACAGAACCGCCGAAGTCTTCTTCCTACCCGGCCACACAAAAGCTCACATCGCCTACTATTTCCCCCCCAACAACCCCAGCGAAACCGGCGAGTTGTTCTGCGGCGACACTTTATTTGCTGGAGGCTGCGGCAGGCTCAAAGAAGGCACTCCCGCCCAAATGTTAGCCTCTCTGCGGCAACTGCGAAACTTGCCTGATAGTACGAGAGTCTGGTGCGCCCACGAATACACGCTGAACAACCTGCAATTTGCCTTGAGTGTGGATGGCGACAATCCCGATTTACAGCAGCGCTTCGCCGAAGTCAAGGAAGCGCGCAGTCGATCGCAACCTACAATACCATCATCGATCGGCCTCGAAAAAAGCACAAACCCATTTTTGCGCTGGGATTTTCCCAACCTCCAATCAGCCGCCAACACCCGCGATCCAGTGCAAACCTTCGCTCGATTGCGCGGCATGAAAGACCAATTTTGACCGAAAGCATCCAGGATACAAGCCCCCGGATTCATCCGTGGGGTCAATGCTTCAATGCTTCAATTCTAAAATCTAAAATCTAAAATCTAAAATCGATTGACCTTAACGTTTTTGTTGTTTCAGGTAACTCTTAAACTTGAGTATCGGTTCGCTCAACCACCTGTCAAGTCTTTGGTATTTTAGGTGAAAGCTCGACAGCCCCTTAAACTTATTTTGGATTTTTTCCAGTTCGTCCTTAAACGGTGTCTGAGACAACATATCGAGCCATAATTGATTGGGGGCGGAGCTTTCCCACGGTTTCGGTCTTGACATAAAGTGCATCACTTTACTTGACATATCATCAGTCTTGTGGTTGTTCCATATTTGGTCTAATTGCTTCCACCTTCCCACTAAAACTGAATTTAATGCACCTTGATCGCGATCGCCCCAAACGTAGGTTATAGCGTTTTGGAGCAACTTTTCCGACAGTTGCTCTTCCTCCCAAAGCTTCATGTTGTAAACTAAAACACCACTATTGAAATAAGGGTTTAGATCTTGATAATTGTTGGGATTTCCCCAGACGTTGGCTGCGGCTGCTATCGGCAGAGTTTGAAAATCTAGGTTCCACAGCGGCTCTAAGTTCCCCAGAACGATCGTGTCGCTGTCGAGCCAAATCAGCCTTTCTGTTTCCTTGGTATATTTTCGCGGCTCCAATTTAACGTAAGGAAGTTTAGAACCTGATATCGAAAGAAGTTGGTCGTAATTAGATTGCAATTCTTGCCATTCAATTTTGTATTTGCAGCAATTCTGTAACTGTTCCTTTTCCTGTGAATCTATCCTAGTAGATACAATGCTAATTTTTACAGGCTGATCCCCAGATTGGCTAACATTGATATCTACAGACTTGAGAAGTGCTGCTAACCCCAGAATATAGGTGCGATCTGCGGCTGTGAATATGTGCATAGGATTAAATTTGTGAGATGAACAGCAAACGTGACACAAACGCTGCGATTGGAGGAAGCAGGCGGCCCTGTATTGGGGTAAATACGATCGCCCGTTTACCGTTGAGACGAACATACTATTGCCTAAATTTCCGATCGCATTTACACAAAGAAACTGGGTTTCTAAGTAGGTAGGCGCAAATAAAGTTTACAATGTAACAGAATGTACGGCGGGCGTAACAAGAGTGATTGCTTCGTTTCATTCGCTCCCAGAGAGACCTTATGTATTTTCAAGCTTCATCCACTTATTTACCTGTGCACAAGTTTCATCTGTTCGCGCCCGAAAACGAGCAACCGCCGTTGGTAATATGCAGCAACGCAAAAGCCGATGAGACTGACCTCGCATTTGAAACAGCGAGAAATTTGCCCGTCGCCTGTGCTGAATCTTGCAACTGGTTAAGACGTGGGATTTTACTATAAAATAAATTGTCTCCATCTGGATATTACCGCAGGACGATCGACATCCATCTTAGGTTTGAAGTGTCACCCTGCTCACATCAAAAGTTCCTCTGGTTATTTCCCTATTATTGAGCGCGATTTGCTTTGCCCAAAGTAAAAGGAGCGTTGTTAGAAACCGATGCAAAACCCACGCAATACTGAACTCCAAGCAAAAATCGACCCCTCTGTTTCAACGGATTCTAACAAAGCGCTCTACCCAGCCGCGCCTTTGCCAACTGATGTAGGGATGGTTCTGCAATTGGCAGATGGTAGCATTCAGGGGTGCAATTCTCACGCCCAGGATCTGTTGGGGATGACAGCACAACAGATGCTCTTATGCACTTCAATCAACAGTCGGTGGCAGACTCTGCATGAAGATGGCTCGGATTTTCCCGGCGAGACACATCCGGCGATGGTGGCGTTGCAAACCGGGCAACCATGCTCAAATGTCATCATGGGCTTTTATCAGCCACAGGGAAAATTGATTTGGTTGACGCTCAATTCTCAACCTTTATTTCAGGGAGATCGATCGACTCCCTATGCGGTAGTAACAACCTTCACGGAGCTCGCTCAACCTCAGCCTGAACCAGTCTGTAACGCGCCCGCGGCACAACTGTCAGACACCCTCGAAAGCATTTCGGACGGGTTTTTTACTTTGGATCGAGATTGGCGATTTACCTACCTCAATTCGCAAGCGGCGCGGTGGCTAAATCGACCCTCAAAAGATTTGATTGGCAACAACATTTGGGAAGAGTTTCCCGAATCAGCGGGCAGTTTGTTTGAGCTCGCATCTTGCACCATTCTCAAGAACGGGCAAGATGCCCGTTCCACAAAAGATGAATTTTCTTCTTGTGGAACAGGCATCTTGCCTGTTCGGGAACAAATTACGGTTAGTTTTGAATCTTTTTATCCGCCACTCAATGCTTGGTATGCGGTACGAGCCTATCCGATCGCCTCGGGACTTGCCGTTTATTTTCAAGATGTCACCGAGGAGAAAGCGGCTCGGGCTGCTTTTGTTAAACAAGCGCAAACGGCACACCAACAACTAGCAGAAATCGAGGCGATTTATGCTAGTGCGCCGATCGGACTTTGCTTCCTTGATACTGAGTTGCGGTTTGTCCGCCTCAACGATTGGCTAGCAGAAATTAACGGAGTTCCAGCCGCCGCCCACATCGGCAAAACATTGCGCGAAATCTTGCCAGAAATGGCAGATGATTTAGAGCCGCTTTACCGACAAGTTATTGAAACTAAAGTTCCACTCCAACAGCTCGAAGTTCGCAGGACGAACTCAGCACAGCCGGGAGTCGATCGCGATTGGCTGTTGAGTCTCTATCCGCTCAGGGCGGAGGACGATCGCGTTTTGGGCGTGAATGTGACGGTGCTAGAAATTACCGATCGCAAAGCTACCAAAAAAGAAATTCAACGGCTCAACCAAGAACTAGAGCGACGAGTTAATGAACTGCAATCGATACTGGATGCTGTACCCGTTGGCATTACGATCGCCGACGACCCACAGTGTCAAGTAATTCGCGCTAACCGGTTTGCCCTGTCGATGTTGCAAGTGCCGGCCGATACCAATGTTTCTGGAACCGGAGAGCAAGCGGCAGTCCTTCCGTTTAGACGATTCCGCAACGGAGAAGAAATTCCGGGAGAACAACTCCCCATGCAACTAGCCGTAGCTTCCGGCGTCGAAGTGCGAGATGTGGAAATTCAAATGGTGCGCGAGGACGGGGCGGCCTTTGATTGGTTGGTGAATGCGGTGCCGTTATTTGACGAACAAGGCGCAGTTCGCGGCTGTGTGGCGGCCTTTATGGATATTAGCGAGCGCAAACAAGCTATTGCTGCTTTGCGCCGTTCCGAGGAACGCTATCGCACTTTGTTTGAGTCCCTAGACGAAGGCTTTTGCATCATCGAAATGCTGTTTGATGCCAACGAAAAGCCGATCGATTACCGCTTTTTAGAAGTCAATCCGGCCTTCTTGAAACAAACCGGACTCGAACAAGCTGTGGGTAAAACGGCGCGCCAGATGCTTCCGGATCTCGAAGATTATTGGTTTGAGATTTACGGCCAAGTCGCGCTGACAGGGGAACCCCTGCGCTTCGAGCAGGGATCGGAAGTCCTCAACCGCTGGTTTGAGGTTTCGGCGTTCCGCACTCCTGAGCCGCAGAGCCGAAAAGTCGCCTTACTTTTCAAAGAAATCAGTGAGCGCAAACAATCAGAGAATCGGCTGCGGCAACAGGAAGAACAACTGCGGCTGTTCGTGAAACGTTCGCCTGCGGGGGTGGCGATGTTTGACCGCCAGATGCGGTATATGCTGGTAAGCGACCGCTGGCTATCAAGTTACGGGCTCGGCGATCGAAACATTGTGGGCCGATCGCACTACGACATCTTTCCCAATTTGCCCGAGCGTTGGAAACAAATCCACCAGCGCTGTCTGGCGGGAGAAGTCGAAATCTGCCAAGAAGATCAGTTTCCCCGCCCTGATGGCTTGATCGACTGGGTGCGCTGGGAAATTCACCCTTGGCGAACCAACACCAATGAGATTGGCGGTATCATGATTTTTTCCGAAATCATCACCGATCGCAAAAACGCTGAACTCGCGGTGCAAGCGGCCTCCCAGCAAGTCAGCAATATTCTAGAAAGTATTACCGATGCCTTTATCGCGATCGATTCACAATGGCGCTATACCTACGTTAATGCCACTGCTGAAAAACTGCTTTCTCGATCGAGAGCCGACTTGTTAGGTCGATCGATCTGGGAGGTATTCCCCGCCGAGAAAGAATCCAATTCAAGGGTCTATCAAGAATTTCATCGAGTCGTTAACGAGCAAGTTTCTGTCAAATTTGAAGAGTTTTCGCCGTCGCTCCAGATATATATAGAAGTGAGCGCCTATCCAGCCGCAGAAGGATTTACGGCTTATTGGAGCGATATTAGCGATCGCAAACGCACTGAAGAAGAACTGCGGCAAAAAAATGCGATTTTGAATGTGATTAACGAGTCAGCGCCCACGCCAATTTTTGTCAAAAATCGAGAAGGACAGATTATTTATGCAAATCCAGCCACGCTGGAAATAATGGGCAAATCTGCTTCTGAAGTAATTGGTGGTCGCGATATCGATTTATACCCAGTAGTAGAACTTGCAGTCACAGTCACGGAAAACGATCGGCGCATTATGGAATCTGGACAAACAGAAGTCCTCGAAGAATCTCACGATGGCATTCGGACATTTCTGGTAATGAAAGCTCCCTACCGCAATCAGGCGGGAGAAGTCATCGGCTTGATTGGCATCTCCAGCGACATCACAAATCGCAAACGAGCAGAAGTCGCCCTGCAAGAACAAACTAAGTTACTGCAAGTAATTATTGACAGCATTGGTGATGGTTTGATTTTGGCAAACCAACAAGGGGAGTTGGTGCTGTTTAACCGAGCCGCCGTGGGGATATTCGGTCAGCTATCGAATGAAAAATCTTGTGAGGAATGGTCGATTACCTACGGGCTATTTATGACTGACAAAAAAACCCTCTTTCCCGACGGTGAACTACCTCTAGCCAGAGCAATCAAAGGTGAATATGTCAATGATGTAGAGGTATTTGTGCGCCGTGAAGATTCCGAAGAACGTTGGATCAGTATCAGCGGTTATCCGGTAGTTGATACTAGCAGCGAAATCAAAGGCGGAGTCATTGTCTGTCGGGATATCACAGAACGCAAACAAGCTTTATCAGCGCTGCAAGAAAGCGAAGAACGATTCCGCACTATGGCTAACAACGCTCCATTTATGGTGTGGGTAACAGACTCCACAGGCTATTGCACTTTCTTGAGCGAAACCTGGTATGAATTCACAGGTCAAACTGAGGAAACAGGTTTGGGATTGGGTTGGATCAACGCCTTGCATCCAGAAGACCGAGAATACGCCAAGAACGCATTTTTGACCGCCAACGAACGCCAGGAACGGTACAGCGTGGAATATCGCGTCGGGCGCAAGGATGGCGGATATTCTTGGGCGATGGATGCGGCTGCTCCCAGATTTTCCGAACAGGGACAATTTGAGGGTTATATCGGCTCTGTTATCGACATTACAGAGCGCAAACAAGTCGAAACCGAGCGTGATATGGTTCTTAAATTAGAACAAACTGCCCGCACGGAAGCCGAGCGAGCTAACCGCATTAAAGACGAGTTTCTGGCGGTGCTTTCTCACGAGTTGCGATCGCCCCTGAATCCGATTTTAGGCTGGTCGCAACTGCTCGTTGGCGGCAAGCTGAACAGGACTCAAACTGCCAAGGCTTTTGAGACGATTGAGCGCAACGCCAAACTGCAATCTCAATTAATCGAAGACTTGCTCGACGTGTCTCGGATTCTGCAAGGAAAACTCAGATTGAATGTGGCTCCGATGAATCTGGCAACCATTATTCCGTCTGCTGTGGAAACCGTGCAATTAGCCGCCGAAGCTAAAAAAATTCAAATCCAAACAATCTTAAATACCGATGTCGGGCAAGTAGTTGGCGATACAAGTCGCTTGCAACAAATAGTGTGGAATTTGTTATCAAATGCGGTGAAGTTCACGCCCGAAGGCGGTCGAATTGAAGTTCGATTAGAGCAAGTCGAACACCAAGCTCAAATTCAAGTCATAGATACTGGTAAAGGCATTCTTCCCGATTTCTTGCCTTATGTTTTTGACCATTTCCGACAAGAAGATGGCGCCACAACTCGCAAATTTGGCGGCTTGGGATTGGGATTGGCGATCGTCCGCCAACTGATCGAACTTCACGGCGGAACGGTGTTTGCAGAAAGCGCAGGAGTTGGTCAAGGAGCGACGTTTACGGTGAGATTACCGCTATTAAATGATGATTCTAGAAGGCAGGAGGAGGAAGAACGTCATGGGGCTGCTAGTCCCGATCTCTCATCCAGGCCGCTAGCTGGATTGAGAATTTTGGTGGTAGATGATGAACTCGACTCGCGAGATTTTGTCGCTTTTGTGCTTGAGGAAGCGGGTGCAGAGGTGATTTCCCTGGCATCTGCTGCTGAGGCGCTGGAGTCGATCGAACAAACTGCACCGGATTTGCTCGTCAGCGACATTGGAATGCCCCAGATGGACGGGTATATGTTGATCCATCGCATCCGCACTCAGCTTGCGCCTGAGTATCGGCAGTTGTTGGCGATCGCCTTAACGGCCTATGCTGGAGAAGCGAACGAGCGCCAAGTTTTGCAAGCCGGATTTGACAAACACTTAGCCAAGCCGATCAATTCGACCCAGTTAGTTGCTACTGTAGCGCGAGCGATCGTCGCCCAGCGCCTTGAAAATAAAGCCTGACTTCTCGGTAAGACAGGGCAATTTAGTTGATTTGGCTCATTACACCACCCCAGTTTGGCGTATTTTAAAACTGAATTTGCCCGTTAAAAATATTATCCCTGTCTCTTCCCTCGATCCTCGAATCTCAACATCCATCCGTTAAATCCGTTACATCCGCTACAAAATCCGTTGCCGAACTTCCTTGCGATCGCCCCTCAAACTTCGCTATTATAAAAAGTTGCAGTTAAAACCCCACAACCCACGATCATGGCCAAGCGCGTTCAATTAGTTTTAAATAAAGATGTCAGCAAACTCGGCAAAGCTGGCGACGTAGTAGAAGTAGCCCCCGGCTACGCCCGCAACTACCTAGTACCCCAAGGAATGGGATGTAGAGCCACTCCGGGCATTCTCAAGCAAGCAGAGCGCCGCCGTGAAGAAGAAAGAGTGCGCCAGCTAGAGCTCAAGCAGCAAGCTGAAGTCCGCAAAACCGCCCTCGAATCGGCTGGGCCTTTCATCATTTCCAAGCAAGTTGGCGAAGCAGACGCGATTTTTGGTACTGTCACCAACCAAGAAGTAGCAGAACTGATTTTCAACTCTACCAGTCAAGAAGTCGATCGGCGCGGCATCACTCTGCCCGAAATTCGCCAAACTGGTACATACAAAGCTGAAATCAAACTACACGCAGAAGTTACTGCCGAAGTTGATATTCAAGTTGTTCCGATGTAATTAAGAGTCATCAGTCATCAGTCATTAGTCATTAGTCATTAGTTGTTAGTCATTAGTCATCAGTCATTAGTTGTTAGTAATTAGTCATTAGTCATTAGTCATTAGCTAAGAACTGAGTACCCCTAACTAAGAAGTGAGTCACGCTAACTAAGGACTGAGGACTGCTAACTTGCCGATTTAAAACTGACGACTAATCACTGGCAACTAATAACTATAGGATTTACGCAAAAAATGGTTTAAGCCGCTATAGGTAGGAATAAGGTGCGCCCATAAGCAGCCTACAGATAGAGTTGGTGCGTAAGTCCTAAACTAATGACTAATAACTAATGACTAATAACTAATGACTAATGACTAATAACTAATGACTAATGACTAACAACTAATGACTGAGGACTATTGACTAATGAGCGATTTGATGCCGACAAATATAGAGGCAGAAGAAGCAATTTTGGGCGGGATTTTAATTGACCCCGAAGCTATTTCCCGAATTGCCGAACTGCTGCGACCGGAGTTTTTTGCCATCACCGCTCATCAAGTCATTTATCGATCGGCATTAGGGCTATTTTTACAGGGTCAACCTACCGATTTAATGACGGTAACAACTGCGCTAACCGACCGCAACCAGTTAGATCAAGTAGGAGGACTAACTAAATTAGCACAATTAGTCGATCGCACAGTTTCCGCAGTCAACATCGACCAATATGCAGTTTTAGTAGAAGACAAATATCAGCGCCGCAAATTAATCGAAGCTGGCAACAACATAGTACAATTAGGTTACGAGACAGCCGTACCGCTAGAAACAGTCTTAGACCGCGCCGAACAAGAAATTTTTAGCATAACTCAAGAACGCCCGCAACAAGATTTAGTATCGATCGGCGAAACATTAAACCAAACATTTCAAGACCTAGAAAATCGCAATGAAGGCCTCACACTTCCCGGTATTCCGTGCGGTTTTTATGACTTAGATGCTATGACAGGAGGCTTTCAGCGATCGGATTTAATCATCGTTGCAGCTAGGCCGGCGATGGGAAAGTGCCAAGCAGCCTCTACCGTAATAGTAGAAAGTGATGGAAGTGTTTCTAGTATAGAACAAATCTATCAAAAACGTCAAGCTGAATTACTAACATTAGGAGAAGATTGGCAATTTCACCTAACTAGACCATCAGCTTTTATAGATGATGGAATTAAGCCTGTATTTCGGGTAACAACAAGACTGGGACGCTTTATAGAAACTACAATTACACACCCATTTTTAACAATTAAGGGCTGGCGGCAGTTGAGGGAAATACAAGTAGGCGATAAGATTGCTGTTCCCCGCAGGATGAATCTTTTTGGTAAAGAAACCATCCGAAACTGTGAAGTTAAATTATTGGCTTATCTAATTGGCGATGGGTGTTTGACACGCAGCGCGCCACACTTCACCAATGGAAATACTGCTATACTACAAGATTTTGCTGAAGCTGCTACTAGCTTCGGAGGTCTTAAGCTGCGATTCAACGATAAAGGGAGACGCGCACCAGAATATTATGTCATGGGCGATCGAGAAAGTTACACAGATAGTATAAAAAACTTTGGTTATAATTTAGAAATAATCCTTTTAAAACGAAATTTTGACTCTAAAAAATTAGCGCTAGAATTGGAAGTTCCACCGCGATTAGTCCGGTCTTGGGTGGAAGGAAGAGCATTTCCCAATCAAGAATTATTTAGTGGCATTTGCAGAGTTTTAAGACTAGATCCAGAACACCTAGCCGATGAGGGAATGGATGTTATTAATACAAGTCATAAAAATCCCCTGAGAAATTGGTTAGAAAAGTTAGGTCTGATGGGAAAAAATGCTCATGAGAAAACTGTACCAGAAATAGTTTTTAAATTGCAGCGATCGCAAGTTGCCCTTTTCCTCAACCGCCTCTTTTCAACAGACGGCTGGGCAACCCTACTTACCAGCGGTCAATCTCAACTAGGCTACTGTTCTGTCAGCGAAGGACTAGCCAGACACGTACAGCATCTACTGCTGAGATTTGGCATCATTGCAGCCCTCAAAAAGCGTTCGGTTAAATACAAAAATACTCGCCGACCAGCTTGGCAAATCGATATTACTGACGCAAAATCCATCAAAACATTCATATCAGAAATTGGTATTTTTGGCAAAGAGGTAGCATTATTTAAAGTAAAAGAAGCCTTAGAAAATAAAGAATACCAAACTAGCCGCGATTTAATTCCTGTCGAGGCGTGGGAATACCTAGCATTAGCAAAAGGCAACGAATCTTGGGCATCCTTAGCAAAACGCGCAGGCATCAAAGGTCACTCAAATATCCACGTTGGTAAACGTGCGCTGTCCAGAGAAAGATTTTTAGTTTTAGCAACGGCTTTAGATAATTTATGGCTGAAAAAACTGGCAGATAGCGAGGTTTACTGGGATGAAATAGTTTCTATCGAACCGATGGGAAACAAGCAAGTTTACGACTTAACTATCCCGGAGACACACAATTTTGTGGCTAACGATATCTGCGTTCACAATACAGCTTTCTGTACCAATATCGCCCACCACATCGCCGCCGGACAGCAAAAATTGCCGGTTGCCGTTTTCAGCTTAGAAATGTCGAAAGAACAGCTAGTGCAGCGTATTCTGTCCAGCGAAGCCAAAATAGAAAGCAACCGATTGCGATCGGGTAGAATCAGTCAAAACGAATGGGAACCAATTAGTACAGCCATTGGCAATTTATCAGAACTACCACTATTTATTGACGATACTCCCAATATTACCGTCACAGAAATACGATCGAAAGTCCGCCGCCTCCAAGCAGAACAAGGCGGAACCCTAGGATTAGTCTTGCTAGATTACCTGCAATTAATGGAAGGTACCAGCGACAACCGCGTGCAAGAACTATCTCGAATTACCAGAAGTCTTAAAGGTTTAGCCCGCGAACTCAACGTGCCGATTATTGCCTTATCTCAGTTGAGTCGGGGTGTAGAAGCGAGGACAAACAAGCGGCCGATGATGTCTGATTTGAGAGAAAGTGGGTGTCTCGGTGGCGATAGTTTAGTTACCCTGGCGGATAGTGGATTAGAAGTCCCGATTCGTGATTTAGTCGGCAAATCTGGCTTTGCTGTTTGGGGATTAAATTCAGATACTCTGAAACAGGAAAAAGCGATGGTGACTAATGCTTTTTGTACTGGAGTCAAGCCCGTCTGGGAGATGACGACTTGCTTGGGAAATTCGATTACAGCAACAGGCAATCATAAGTTCTTTACATCAGATGGTTGGAAGCGGTTAGATGAATTAAAAATAGGCGATCGAATTGCTACACCTCGATCAATTCCTTGTAGTGAACTGCAGACGATGGGTAATGCTGAATTAGCTTTACTAGGACATTTAATTGGTGATGGTTGTACTTTACCCAGACATACCATTCAGTACACGACGCGAGAATTAGATTTAGCTGAATTAGTTGCTCATTTGGCTAGAGAAGTATTTGGTGATAAAATTAATTCCCGCATTAAACGCGAACGCGATTGGTATCAAGTTTATCTCTCCGCTAGTTATCGTCTCGCTCCCAATATTAAAAATCCGATTACTAAATGGCTCGAACAATTAGAAATATTTGGTTTACGTTCCCATGAAAAATTTATTCCCAGTTTAGTATTTACCCAACCGCAAGAATTGATCGCTCTTTTCCTTCGACACCTATGGGCAACTGATGGTTGTATCAAACCGACTAAAGGGAAGAAATGTCTTTATCCAGCTATTTATTATGCTTCTAGTAGCGAGAAGTTAGCCAGAGGAGTCCGTTCTCTGTTGCTTAGACTGAACATCAATGCGGCTGTCAGAGTTATTTCTCAAGGTAAAAAAGGGCGCGCACAATATCAAGTTTGGTTAGGAGGGAAATCAGACATAGAAATATTTGCGAATGTAATTGGTGCAGTTGGTAATTATAAAAAATCTAGTTTGGAAGAGGTAAAAATATATTTAAATAATGCTGATAGTGGGAAGACTAATCGGGATTTAATTCCGAATGAACTTTGGCGAACTCAAGTCAATCTTGCCCAAAAGCGCCTTGGTTTAACCGTCAAACAGATGCAAGATTGCTTAGGTATGCGTTATTCAGCCACAACGGATTACAAATGTGATATTGGTCGAGAACGCGCATATCAGTTGGGGAATATTTTGGATGCCGAAGAGATATTCAAGCTAGCTGTTAGCGATATCTATTGGGATAAGGTGAAAGAAATCAATTTTTGTGGCGAAGAAATGGTTTACGATATGACAGTAGAAAATATTGAAAGCTTTGCCACACAAGGTTTGTATGCCCATAATTCCATAGAGCAAGACGCCGACTTAGTAATTATGCTGTACCGCGATGAATATTACAACCCTGATTCCCCCGATCGCGGAATTGCAGAAGTAATTATTACCAAACACAGAAACGGCCCCACAGGAATCATCAAACTATTATTTGACGCCCAATATACCTGCTTTCGCAATCTGGCATCTCCGAAGCGATCGTAAATCAACCAGAACATACACAAAAACCCGGTTTCTTAAAAAAAACCGGGTTTCTAAACACCGTAAAAGTTTTACGTTGAATTAGATTGAGCTACCTAGCCACCGATTCTCAACAATTCCACATCAAAAATCAGCGTAGCATTAGGAGGAATCACCCCGCCCGCACCGCGAGCGCCGTAACCGAGTTCAGGGGGAATAATCAACTTGCGCCGGTCTCCAACTTTCATCGTACCGACACCTTCATCCCAACCCTTAATTACTTGACCCACGCCAATTTGGAACTCAAAAGGAGAATTGCGATCGCGCGAACTGTCAAACTTCGTGCCATCCTCCAAAGTTCCAGTGTAGTGCACCACAACCTTCTGCCCGGTTTTGGGAGTCGCCCCATTACCCTCTTTCAATTCAACATATTTTAGACCGGAATCGGTGGTGACAGTTTTCTCAGTATTATCAGTCATGTTATTGCCAGCGATAGTAGCTGGTACCTTCGGTAAAGTAGCATCAGCTACTAGCAAGCTATTTTCATTCAAAGACGGCGCTGACAACTTCTCAATAGCAGTCTCGGGTAAAAGATTGTTCAATTCGGCTGCAACTGCTTGGGACCCAGAACCGCCCATTTGAGCGACTATCAAAAACAAAAAGCAAACCAGCATTACTCCCAAGCTGACTAGAACTCCTCGCAAAATTAATCCTCCTAATACTTTTAACCGCGATATCTCAGATATCTAAGACATCTAGTACAACAAGAACTACCAAATGTTATCTGAACTTTTCCACCAAAAAACGGCAGCTACCAGATAATTTTAAAGGCAAAAGTATGAAGTCATAATGTTTGTAATTCTACATAAATGGCTTCTACATAAGTGCCTTTTTTAGCCTTCTGCCTTCGGGTGACAATCTTATCACAAGATAGCCGCGAACTTCTCGCGGGCGTTAGCGAAGCCCTCGAAGAGGATCGAACTCAGCGCCAGTTACGGTTTTCTAAATCCCGCATCTGACGTTCCAAACGATCGAGCCTTCCGCGCAACTCATCCATTTCCGACTGTCGGGGAACTCCCATATCTTGCAGCATATTCCGTAGTTGCCGCTGCAACTGCGTATCCCAATTGCCCTGTTCAGACTTGAGGTGCTCCGTCACGTCATCGACAAAGGTTTTGGCTTGCTCGGGATTGATTTTGCCATCTTTGACCCATTGCTCGCTAGCTTCCTGCAATTTCTCGGCTACCAGAGAGGTAGTACCAATGCCCAGCATTACCAGTTGTTTGAGTAAGTTGCTATTGTTATCCATAGATTTTTCCTACTGTTTGCCCTTTCATACCCGATCGGCTCAGGTCGCCTGCTGTCGCTGCGAAACCATCTGTAAACTTAAAGTTACATCAGCGCACACCTACCTTTCTATTTTGGAGCATCCAGCCGCCTGATGGCGAGGCGATCGCGCTAATCGGCGTTCGGAAAACCCGCTAATGAGCCTACCCACCACATTACCCCATCACCCTGCTGTCTATGCCTGATTGCCCCCGCTGTCACCAACCTGTAGACGCCCAAGCGCTCGCCTGTCCACACTGCAAAATCCCCCTCAAAGCTTTCGGTCATCCGGGTATCCCTCTTTATCGATCGAAACCCGAAGAATTTCTGTGCACTACCTGTATTTATCACGAAGACGACACTTGCAACTACCCGCAGCGTCCCTTTGCCAAAGAATGCACGCTTTATCACAATCAAGCTGAGCCACTTGTGCCACAGACGATCCGTTACAGCAGCGGCGGCTGGCTGCAATCAATCAAAAATTGGTGTCAGCGCCATCTGGTTTGGTTAGCATTATTAGGTTTAATTATTATTAGCATTGCTCTCTCGATTTAATCTCACATCTTGCACCATTCTGAAGAACAGGCTGTCCGGTCTGTTCCACAAAGAGTAGATTTTCTTGTGGAACAGGCCGGAAAGCCTGTTCATAAAAGGCTTATTGACACTGGTGCAACATCTCAGTTTAATCTGATTGTACAAAGCGTAGAATAGAGAGATATCTGTTAATCTGGGTTGCTCTATTATTCTCTAAATTATTCATGAGTTACGTATTCGGCATCGACGGCGGCGGCACTAAAACTATCTGCCTTTTAATGGATGACAACCACCTTGTTTTAGGACGGGGTGAAGCAGGGCCGTCAAATTATCAAACCCTGGGAATAGAGACAGCCAAACAATCCATTCAATTGGCGATCGAACGAGCAGTTCTGTCCGCTCAGGTCGAGCCTGTAGGCAATCTCAACATAGAAGCAATTGGTCTGGGACTAGCAGGCGTCGGGCGTCCAAAAGATCGTGAAATAGTGCAATTTGTAGTGCAGAACTTGCAGTTGACGAATACTTTACCAGTAACCCGATCGTTCCTGCCCAGGAATATAGTAATTTCCAGCGACTGCGCGATCGCACTTGCTGGCGGTACAGGCCATCCAGTGGGTATCGCCGTTATTTCAGGAACCGGTTCGATTGTTTTTGGGCAAAACCGTCAAGGGAAAACTAAACGAGTCGGCGGTTGGGGATACATTTTAGGCGATGAAGGCAGCGGATATAACATCGCCCTTCAGGGTTTGCAAGCTGCTTTGAAGTTCTATGACGGACGCGAAGATTTTACTGTGCTTGCGGAAAAATTTCAAAAGCATTTAGGCCTCAATAACCTAGAAGAATTGGTAGAAGTCGTTTACGGGCGCGGTTGGGGAGTCAAAGAAATTGCTGCTTTAGCGCCGATTGTCGAGGGAGCAGCAGCAGAGGGCGATCGCGTCGCTGACTGCATTATCAATAATGCTGTGGCCGAATTAACCTATTCAACAAAAATAGCCATTTCAGCGCTATTTAACCAAACAGAAGAATTTGAAATTGTGATCGTAGGAGGTGTGTGGGGTGGAGAGGCAAATTGCCGAGGTCGGTTTGAAGCAGCCATAAGTGCGATCGCCCCAAAAGCTAAGGTAATTTCGCCCCGATACGAACCAGCTTTCGGTGCTGGATTGCTAGCCTTAAACGCTCTCAACAATTAATTGTTGACTGTTGACTGTTGACTGTTGACTGTTGACAAGCGAAATATTTTACACCTACTTTCCAGCTTCCCGATCCATCTGTGGAGTCAAATCTCAAATCTCAAATCTCAAATCTCAAATCTCAAATCGACTGGCTGTTGACTGTTGACTATCTTCCTTATCTTCCCGATCGCCCCTGTATTGGGGATTTCCTCGATTTTTCCAAATTTTCAACTTCTTGATTATCAACCTTATCTTCCCAACTGGTAGGATTCCAGCCTGCCATAATCAAAACATCAGATGAATGCGAAACCAGAAACAAATTTAGCAGTAGTGCGTTCCTAAGTAAACAAAAACCGAAGCAAGGAGACAATTTATATGATTACTTCTCAAAAATGGCGTTCAGCAACAGCAGCAATCCTCGCACTGGGCATTACAGTTGGAACCAGCGTGCCGCTAGTGGTAGCTACTCCCGCAGAAGCCCAACAACGAATTTCCCAATTTGATAGCATCCGAATTCCATCGGGCAGTGTAATTCCAGTTAGCTATGAAAAAGACAAAATAGTTGTCACCCGCGAAGAAACTGCACCTTTAACTTTAACAGTAGCGCAAGACATCCGCACAGCTCAAGGCAGAGTATTAATCCCCAGAGGCAGCGAGATAGTCGGGGTACTGCAACCTGTCAGGAGAGGCAATCAAAGTGGTACTCAATTTGTTGCCAGAGAGTTAATTATCAGCCGCCGCCAACGCTATCGGATTGACGGAAATTCAGGAATTATTACCAGAACCGAAAGAGTCCAAAAAGGTGCTGGCACAGGTTCAGTAGCGCAAGGTGCAGCCCTGGGTGCAGCCGCAGCAGCAGCACTCGCAGGCATTACCGGCGACAAAGCGATCGCGACTGAAGAAGTATTAGGAGGCGCTGGGATTGGCGCTTTAGCGGGAGTATTGTTGGGGCGGCGCAGCGTTGACGTACTCGTGATTCGCCCGGAACAAGATTTGGCAGTGAGATTGCGATCGGACATCGTGCTCCGCTAATATTGGTATCTTCCGATCAATTATTTGCAGTAAAACATTGTCGATCGCTAACTTGTGGTCTCCCGATCATTGGCTAGGCATACTGTTAAGGTTGTGCCTAGCCATGTTTGTTGGCGGAATTATTGGATGGGAGCGCCAACTCAGAAACAAACCAGCGGGATTGAGAACTCATATGCTAGTTAGTATGGGTTGTGCGCTGTTTGTTTTAATGCCGCTGGCAATGGGTAAAAATGAAAACGGAGGAGATGCTGTAGCGCGCGTAATCCAAGGCATTGCTGCGGGAATTGGGTTTTTGGGAGGCGGAGAAATCCTGCGGCAAAATCACCAGGAAAGAGGCAAAGTTGAAGTTCACGGGCTCACATCTGCCGCCGCTATTTGGGTATCAGCAGCTTTAGGAACTGCTGCAGGATGCGGGTTGTGGCAACTGGCATTAATTGGCGCTTTAATGTCGCTGTTTGTTCTGAGAGTAATTAAAGAGTTAGAGCGACGAGCTCGTAGGAAATAGTCTTAATAAGGATATAAAATCGGGTATTATAACCGTTATAACGTTTGTAGTGACGGGAAGTACGAGCGAGTTTTATGACGGTCAAAGTCCTCACTACCAACTAATTTTATTGCGGTCGATGGAGGGTAAATAATATTAGCTGTTTCATACCAAGTCCAGTTAATCATTGAGCATAAATTGTTGGCCCTCATCCCAGCCATACCTCTCAAGAAAGTGAAAAATGAGCCTTACACAATTTGAGGATGATTATTGTGGGCATTGGTGTCAACTTAACGTTAAACCCTCATTCCGGCAGGGGTTTCAGCAAGAGTCTCAAAGTCAAAGTCCTCTCAAAGAGGACTAATGAGTTCTTCAGTCCTCTTTGAGAGGACTTTCGCTATGAGACAGGGAATTCATTCCCTGGCGGACTTCCGGGTGAGCGGGAGGACTGGCGGACTAAAAGCTTAAGTTGACACTAATATATTGTGGGGTGTTCCGCCTGGTGTGAAAATACACGCCTTCGGACTACGAGAGCCCATCCCACAAAAAAACAATCAAAATTATCCCGCAATTATGCAACGCCTACAAAGTGGCTCAAACGCTTGAAATCTCTGCTTGGGGCGATCGATAAATCTTCCCCATTTGATAGAGTATTAACAATAAGCTGTTGTGCATCTAAATCGTGTTTTTTGTGCGGGCTTTCTGGCCCACCCCACAAGAACTTTATCAAATTTTAGTTCACAGTTTAAATGTGCAACAGCTTACATAACTTTTCAAGAATAATGCTCAACTTTTACGAAGCAAACACTGTGACTACACATTGACAGGTCTAGTCATCCAAGCCTGACCTTTGACGAGTGAAGTCCTCACTATCCACTGACATATTCATTTTAATATTTATTTCAATTTTATTTAACTTGCTCAACACCCATTGAACCCAAATACCAATATTTTTTAAATTAATGAGTATATAAATCAGCAAAATAACTATACATAACCAGCCTTTAGTGAGTATAAGAATTAATATCTACCTGACCAGATAACTGAAAAAAAATTAATTCCTATCTGGAAAAACTGGCATTTTTATCAATTCCAAAGACTCTTGCCTCACCCGACCAGCCATTGCAGCTAACTGCAAGCTCATAAAAGCATTCAAATCTTCCAAATCACACTTGGCTGAAGAAAAAATCTTCTGCATTTCATTTTCTGCTTCCAAACTCAGATATCCAGCGGCAATAGCTTGTTTTACAACTTCACGAACCTGCACTGTAGAAATGTCCCTTACTAAATTTTAACTAATCAAAAGCCAACTAATTACTAAAAGGAAGTTTCGGAAGCCGTCTCGCCAAAGATTTCAAATTTTTTCAGCTCGCGAGACTCTTGTTTCACTCCTCCGGACATAGCTGCTAGTTGCAAAGCCATAAAAGCATTTAAGTCTTCCAAGTCATATTTGGTGGTAGTTAACATCCGCCGCAGTTGATTTTCGGCTTCAAGGGTTAGATAGCCCAGAGCCAGAGCTTGCTGGGCGAGGTCGCGAATTAGTACCATAACACTTCGGGATTTTATTGGTTCAAGCCTAAGTATCGAATGTTTTCACAGAATCAGCAGTGACGGCTATTGCTCGATAGGTGTGACATTGTTACGGGCCACTCGTGACAGCCGGAGTCGCAGAGTGTGACTAAGTATTGGCACTGTTGTGACGGAGATCACGCGGGGGATGCCAGAGGAGGAGTCGGAGAGTGGGGAGTCGGAGAGTGTCCGGGTGTCTGGGTGGGGGAGTCGGAGAGTGTCCGAGTGGAGGAGTCGGAAAGGGGGAGCATTTTTCTTTTTCCCTGGGACTAATGACTGATGACTACTGCCTTCTACCTTCTGAAGACGCTCAACGTCTATAATCAGCAAGTTAAATATTTACTGCAAGACCCATATGGAATTAGCTCATAAAGATTTGCTACAACAAATAGCCCGACTATCGGAAACTTATGCTAATTTGGCCGATCGCCTATCCCAAGCAGCAAAACAACTGCAAGAGTCCGGCCTTCCTCCCTCTGACAGCTTGCTGCAAGAAGTAGCCGCCTACAGCCGCAACTTTGCAGCAGTCCAAAAACAAGCTCTCGAACTCAACAAATCCGCGATCGCACCGGGGGAAATTGCTTCCCTCAAAGACATTCAAAACTTAGTCGAGACTGCCGCAGCTTCTGAAGGTAAAGCAGAAATTCGCGATGCAGCATTGAAAGTGATCGATCGAGTATTGGCGATCGCCCACCGCGAACAAAGCGACTTCGCCCCCTTACAATCAGTTCATGCCAGAGCCCGCGAACTGCAACGCGCGATTTCCGAATCAACCCCAACTCAACTGCATTCCGACGCAGAATCCTTAGTCAGCGGCAAACACCCAGTTTCAGCAGTGCTCGCCCTGGTGGAACAGCAAGACAAATTAGATGACGAACAGTGGGTAATCCTCGAAGAAACAGTCAGCGCCGCTTTTGGCAAACAAATAGCCGTAGCCATTTCCAGAGGCAAATTAACCATTGCTGAGATGGTAAAAGCAGCACCTGCAAAAGTCGAACCCGCATTTAAACCAGCGCCCGAACAAAAAATCAGCGCCGAACCTTTGCCAGAAGTGATTGTCATCCCGTCAGGAAATGTGGCACCGAAACAAGTTACAGTTGCGCCACAGATCCAGATTTTGGAATCCCCCGCACCTTCTGTCCCCATGCACGAGGTGATTATTGTTCCCAGCGTGGAAGTACCTAAGTCTCTTCAGACAACCGGTTCCGGGAACATTGTTTTTGGGGCACCTCGGGACATTCAACAAGCTCCTGTAGAGGGCGGTTTGGGAATCAAAGTTTTGGTGCACATTCAGGGAATTGGCGATCGAACTTTCGGTGCTCAAGAATACGCGGGTTCTAAGGGTCAAGGGCGGCGCGTCGAAGGATTTCAAATTAATATCGATCCGCCAATTGCCGGCTTAAATGTCGAGTACATGGCTCACGTCGAAGGTGTTGGCGATACTCCTTGGCTCAGCCAGGGAGAATTGGCAGGTTTTCGGGGTCAAGCGAAACGAATTGAAGGATTTGCGGTGCGGTTGAGCGGGCCGCAAGCTGATAAGTACGACGTATTTTATAGCGCTCACATTCAGAATATCGGCGACAGCGACGTGTCCTCCAACGGCGAATATTGCGGCACTCGCGGCAAAGCTTTGAGAATCGAGGGCATCAAAGTTTGGATCGCGCCGTCTGCGAGTTCCCAAGCAGTGGCGCCTGTGGGTTTAAAAGTGTTGGCGCACATTCAAGGAATTGGCGATCGAACTTTTAGCGATCGAGAATACGCGGGTACTAAAGCTCAAGGCCGCCGCGTCGAAGGATTTCAAATTAAAATAGAGCCTCCCGTGGCCGATTTAAATTTGCAGTACATGGCTCACGTTGAAGGAGTTGGCGATACTGCTTGGATCTCAGAAGGGGAGTTGGCCGGTTTCCGGGGCAAAGCCAAGCGCATTGAGGGATTTGCCGCCCGCCTGACAGGGCCGCAAGCTGATAAATACGACGTATTTTATACGGCTCACATTCAGAATGTGGGCGATACTCCTGTTACTGCTAACGGTCAATATTGCGGCACTCGTGGCAAAGGTTTGAGGGTTGAAGGGATGACGGTTTGGGTTGAGCCGAAAGCGTAAAAATTGAGAATGAATGGAAAATTGGTCCTTGCATTTTCCATTCATTTGAAACCGTTCTTTTTAAACCCAAATATGCCATGACAGTCAGGGGTATTAGGTGAAAAAATCCGGTTTATGGCCACCCAACGACAGGAATTAGATCGCACGCTAATCTCAGAAACCGGGTTTCTGAGTGTATTTTTCGTACTCAACCGAAATTGGTCGCAGAAACCCGGTTTCTCGTCACCTGCAAAGTCTTGGCGCACGCTAATCTCACTACTATTTGTTAAATTGGTTGAAAATAATGCTTGAACAATAAGTAAAAGCTTCAAAAACAATAGTTAAGTTTAATTAGGGCTTGCTGAAAAAGTAAGAAAACAGGATTTAGAAAGATGAATGAACTCGCGAGTCCCTTGATACTATAAGCTTTGTTTACGCTTTTTTGTATAAAGCATAATTTTTATTAATCATCACAGGTGGAAAACAGGAAAAAAAGTGTATATTCTGAAAGAGACATAAAAAAAGCCAAAAAACCTGCCGTAGCAGGGCCGAAAGATTCATCACCAGAAAAGTTATG